>JADFXY010000500.1:0-3115 GCA_015233355.1 Deltaproteobacteria bacterium
GGGGTGGTCAGGATGATCAGTCCGGAAAATTTTGTGGCTGATCCGTTAAGATTACTTCGAGCTTATCGGTTTGTCGCGGAATTGGATTTTGAGATTGATCCGGTAACCGAACACGAGATTGCCGCGTTGGCTCGTGATCTGGCCGCCGTAGCCGTAGAGCGGGTGACCTTTGAGCTTAATCGGATTTTGGGTTGCCCCACGTCTGGACCGGTGTTGCGGGCGATGGATCAAACCGGCCTGTTGGGCGCTATTTTCCCGGAATTAATGCTGCTCAAGGGGGTTGGCCAAAATGAGCACCACCACCTTGACGTCTTCGACCATACTCTGGAGGCGGTCAACGCCTTGGAGAGGCTGATCCCGCGGCCGGACCTGATCTTCCACAGCCACGTGCAAGCTTTTGAGCAGTTTCGGAATGAGGAGAATATCATTCGGCTCAAGTGGGCGACGCTATTCCATGACCTGGCCAAGCCCCAGACTTGTCAGATCTCCGACCAGGGAAAGGTCACCTTCTACGATCATCCTCATCTGGGCCGGACCATGTTCGAGGCGATCGGGCACCGGCTGAAGCTAAGCTCCGCTCATATTAGCTTTGTTACTCATCTGATTGACGGTCACATGCGGCCGTTATCTTTGATCACCGCCTTGCGGCAAGAACAACTGACCGACCGGGCTGCGGCCCGCCTAGTCAATGATTTGGGTTCAGATGTGGTTGGCTTGTTTTTGCTGGTCGCGGCCGACGATATGGCTACTCGTGGTCCTGCCGCAGAGCTGGATAGTCTGGAGTTGCTGGATGAACTCTGGAGCCGGGTGGCCGTGGTCAGCCACCGTCGGGAGGAAGCGGCTACGTCGAGTCCGCCGTTGATCACGGGGCATGACCTCATGGCCAGATTTGATCTTCCGCCCGGACCGGTTATCGGTCGAATTTTGAATGATATAAAGCTGGCCCGACTGGCCGGCGAGATTCAAACCAAAGACCAGGCCTTGGATTTGGCTCTACACCTCGTCTCGCCATCAGGTGGGATGACTGAATAGGGCGGTTACCGGCCATGTCCGGGCTGGGGAGGCGCGGCCGAATTAGATGGAATCGTTATTCTCTTTGAATGAATCGTGGCGTCAATTTCTGGATCGGAATCCGGCCCTGGCCGCGACCGCGGATACAGCCGCAGTTCATTTGTCTCAAACCGGATCATTCAGGTCCGAGGACTTGCCGCCGGGCGAAATCTATCCCCTGGCCAGCCCGCTTTTCCTATCGACTGCGGCATTGGCCCGGATTGGACGGACAGTCGAACTGGTTCGGCTCTGTTTCGAAGACCTGGCCGGGGCCATCAGTCACGATCCGGAGTTGGCCGCCGGACTGAGACTTTTCCCCGACCCTATTCGCCGGCAGTTTTTCTCCCTTCCCCATGGCTATCCGTCCCATATGCCGCTTTTTAGAGCCGACCTGGCGGTATCCGACCATTCGGTCCAGTTGATGGAAATCAATACCGGTTGCCCGGCGGGTGATCTGGACGGGGGCCTGTGTGCCGAAACGTGGTCGGGTCTTCCATTGGTCGCGGCATTCCGCCATTTCTTAGAGAAACGTTTCGGGGCGGCCGTGCAATTTCAAGTTGGGGATACCCGAGCCGATACCTTGCGCAGGCTGTTGCAATGCTACGAAGAATTCCAAGAAGATAGACCAGAACGCGGGCCGGCTGAGCCCACACTGGCCATTGTGGTCGGGCCGAACCAGGCTAAGCACCTGTTGCCGGAAGCTTTCGGTCTGGCTGACCATTTCCGGCAACAGGGATATGACACCCAGGTGGGGCTTTTCGATGACTTGACCCTGGGCCGGGAAGGGTTATATCTTAATGGTCGGCCGATTCACCTGATCTTAAGGAAGTTCTCGTCCTTGTATTTGGCCGGGGTTCTGAAGCAGCCGGGACAGGCATCGGCTACGGCGGCCTTGGCCCGGGCCTTGCTGGAATTTATTCAGTCAAAGCGGATTTGTCTGGTCAATCCTCTGGGTTCGACCACTTTGCAGGATAAGGGGTTGCTGGCCGAGGCCAGGGCCAGGTATCCCGAGTTGGCCGAAATTATCCCCGAAACGATTATTTTGGAGCCTGAATTGGCCCGGCGGCAGCCTGACCTGTACCATGAGATCGAAGAAGGGAAGAATTACATCTTGAAACGGCGCATATCTTTTGGCGGCAAATGGTTCAAGTCCGATCCCGCTGAAATTTCAGATAGCCTGCCCTCAATCATGGCCGAGGAGCCTGGCCGCTGGATCGCCCAACGCCGGTTGGAACTTGGCCAGGCCTTTTTTTTGATCAATCGGTTAGGGCAGGTTACGGCCGGGGATGGATGGGTCAATCTGGCCTCGTTCGGGGACTCATGCTACGTCCGAGTCTCCACCGATCCTTTGTCTCCGGTCAATATTAGTCAGAACGGCGCGGCTACAGGCGTCATTGAAGTTTGTACCGGCGGATCTATGTTGCCGGAAACGAATTAAAAAGCCTGATAGGTGGAGGATAACTTGTCATGGGTGTGGAAAAACATAACGATATAGCCTCATTGCTGGATGCTTTGGGCCAGACCGAAGAACCGATGGGCGTGTATTATACCGATGATCGGCCGGAGACGGGTTTCAGCCCTATTCCAGGGACGCTCCCGACGCGAGATCAGGAAGCCCGCGGGGAAATCGACTGGACTAGTGTCTGGAAGGATTTCTCTTGCGTTTTGGGCCATGTCTGGCGGGCCCGCAAGAAGCAGACGACGGCTTTCTTTAGCGTTGATCAATTCGGCTGCCTGGGTGGGTGGGACCCATCGGCCCGGCCATATCTCAAGACCGACGAGTTGATCTTTTCGGTGCCCTATGAATTGTACGCGGCCATGCTCAACCGCTGGCCCGAGTCCTTTCTCACCGCCGGCGCCTGGAAGGTGGTCCAGAAGAAAATCGCCCGCAGCCGAAAAATCTGGGGGGAGGAATGAGTCGGTTAATCAAACAGGTGAGGGGTGGTCAGGATGATCAGTCCGGAAAATTTTGTGGCTGATCCGTTAAGATTACTTCGAGCTTATCGGTTTGTCGCGGAATTGGATTTTGAGATTGATCCGGTAACCGAACACGAGATTGCCGCGT
>JADFXY010000501.1:0-3115 GCA_015233355.1 Deltaproteobacteria bacterium
CAGGTAGAGCCGGCCCAGTTGTGCTCTGGCCCGAGAGTTGCCGGGACTGGACTTCAGTAAATTTTGATACATCGCCTCAGCTTCGGCAATGCTTCCTTGCTTTTCCAGGATATAGGCCAGGTCGAAGATGGCCGGTTCAAAGTCCGGTCTGAGCTCTATCGCCTTCTGGTAATAGGGTTTGGCTTTTTTTAACATATTGGCGTCTAAAAAGACTTTTCCGGTATAATAGAAAGCCATGACCGAGTCGGGATTGAGTTCGATTAATCTTTTCAAAGTCGTTATGGCTTTGTCCACCTCTTGTTTCTGGGCATAAAGTGTTCCCAGAAAAAGGTAGGCTTCGCTGTTTTCCGGGTCCATGGATACTACTTTTTCATATTCGGCGATGGCCTTATCGGTTTCCTTGTAACTCGAGTACAATCCGGCTAACAGCAAGTGTGCCCTGAGATAGTTGGGGTTTTTCTGGGCGGCCCGTTGGGCGTGCCGCAATGAGTCCTTTAACGCCCCTCGCCGCAAATAAATTTCCGCCAGGTCCGTTTCCAGCATGGCCGAGGTCGGATCGTGTTTGACGGCCTCTTGATAATACGCTGTTGCTTTGTCCAATGCCCCGTTAAAGGCGGCCATTTCAGCCAGGGCAAAATAGTATTGGGCCAACTCTTTGTTGGAGGGCGGCGTTGGAGTCAACACCTCAGAGTCCATCAGGCGGGTCTGTTTGATCGCCTTTTGGTCTTCCGGGCTTGATGGTTTTACTTCCTTTGCCGGTGCCTTATCTTTTTCGCCGGGAGCGGCCTGGGGGGTCGTAGCCGGAGCCGGCGGGACCCACTTTCCCGCTGTAATCACGGAGCAGGAACAGGTCAAGGAGCAGGCCAGAATGATCGCAAGAGAACTGATGAGCTGTCTATTCATCTAGTAAATGTCCTTGTTACAGATTATGATCACAGGTTACTGATTAAAGCTGGACGAAAATGGTCTTCAGGGATGTTCCCGGCGGCGTCGAGTTCAGCCAGGAGTTCGGCCTTATCCTCCGGAAGCTTTCCTGAAATGTTACAATAGTTGGACACGTGATCGCTGACGATGTGGCTGGTCACGTTAAGGTGTTCGATCATCAGCCTTATCTCCGCCAGGGCCTGATGCGGTCCGGGGAGGATGAAGCGCCCGGCCGCGTATTCCGACCACAAAGGCGCTTGTTTGACTGGAACATAAGTCCGCAAGCGGATGAAGTCGGGGTCAAAGGCGTTGAGCACTCCGGCGCTCTCTATGGCGTGTTCCCGCCATCTGGCCGTGCCTCCGATCCCCACCAGGATATACTGGCTAAGTTCGATCCCGGCTTGCTTGACTCTGAGACCGGCCTGGATGATCTCATCCGGGGTACAGCCTTTCTGGATGTTTTTTAAGATGATTTCATCGCCGGTTTCCATCCCGGAATGGATGCGGCTGAGTCCGGCCTGCCGCAGGGCGACAAGTTCCACCACGCTTTTGAGCATAACATATTTTGCCGCTCCGTAGACCGTGATTCTTTCCAGGTCAGGGAACAGTTGCCGGGCATAGTTTAGAATTTCAATTAGTTGCGCCGTCTTAATAATTATGGAGTTGCCGTCGGGAAAGAAAATGCTCTTGACCCCGGGGCCGTAAATCTTATATCCCGATTCCAGGTCTTGATTAATATCCGTCACCTTGCGGATGCGGAACCGTTTATGTTTATACATCCCGCAAAAGGTGCATTTATTATGGGGGCACCCCACCGTGGCCTGAATAAGAAGGCTGTTGGCCTCGCTGGGCGGTCTGAAAACGACGCCGTCGTACCGCATGATGTCTTCCTGGGAAATTGAGTGAAACGGCATCTCCAGTCACCCGGCCGAGTTGTGAAAATGTCGCAGGCGGCGGGAGGTTTTATTCATGGAGGAACCGAAATTATCCCTTTTACTTTAGCACCGCCTGAAAAAGCTCGTCAAGATTAATGTGTAACAGGACGTCCCTCCATTGAAAAATCAGCCGCTTTGGCGGTGATTACAATATTTGGTTGCCCGGAATCATGATAATAGGATATCCTTAAGACCTAAGGTCGACGAGTCTTGTTAATTTGGGAGACAGAAATGTATCCGCAGATTTCGCAGATGAACGCAGATGAAAGAGACCCACAGACCATGCGATCATTTGCTGAACTTTAGCTGACCGAGGCTTGGACTCAATCGTTTTGTGTTTTTTTAATCTGCGCAAATCTGAGTAATCTGTGGATTAAATAAAGGTCTGTCAACCACAGTATTGATGTTGAGGGTTATGAGAAAACTAATCACCCGCCGCGGGACGGAACATTCCTTGCCGCTATTTTTACCGGTGTATCAACCGCAATCTCCGATTGTGCCTCTATCCGTCTGGGGTGAATTACAGAGCGTCGAAGGCTGTATCTTAAACGCCTTTTTCCTTTATAAAAATAGAGACATTCGGAAATCCTTCGGAAACGGATTGACCCTGAGAGAGTATCTTAACTTTGACGGCCTGGTCATGACTGATTCCGGGGCCTTCCAGGCTCTAACGGGTCCGTTGCTGTTGTCCAATAAGGCCATCGTGACTTTTCAGGAGATGATCAAGACCGACATTGCCTCACCCCTGGATTTGATCAGCCCGCCTGGTGAAAACCGGACTACGGCGGAACAGAAACTGATCGTGACCTTGAAACGAATCCGCGAGGCACTGGCTCTGACTCCGGGGTGTATTCTGGCCGGCGTGCAGCAGGGTGGCCGGTTTCCGGACTTGCGCCGGCGGAGCCTGGAAGGCTTGATGGAGTTGGGTATCGAATACCTGGCCATCGGCAGTCTGGTTCCGTTTTTTAATAAGAACCATGACCTCAAATTTGTCGGCCCGGTCTTGCGGGAGGCCCGCCGGATAGCTGGCCCGCAAATGCCGATCCATGTGTATGGGGCGGGAGATCCGGTGGAGCTGCCGTTTCTGGTGGCCCTGGGCGCGGACATCTTCGATTCTTCCTCCTATGCCCATTCCCAGCCGATGGGATTCCCGGTTCATCTCAGCCAGAAAATCATCGCAGACCTGGTGCCCCAGGCCCCGGGAGCCGGAATGCATCAACACCGTGACCATATCTTTCCGCAATCCAAAGGCGTCG
>JADFXY010000502.1:0-3004 GCA_015233355.1 Deltaproteobacteria bacterium
GGGTGTTTCTGGCCGTTTCTCCGGGGGCTGGGGCGGAGCCCCAGTGTTGCTCTTGGCGGCTTCCGCCCTTTCCTGGCCTCTTTTTTTTCACGCCTGGCCAGGATCGGCCAGGGGTTCCTCTTGGCCGCGGCCTGGTCGATCTGGGCCGGTTTCCGATCAACGTCCGAAATTTTTAATAGGACGCACCCATGCGTCCTATTCGCCCCCGATAGGTTGCACCCATGCCACCTATCAGCCTCGCGCGCGCATTCTTATTTATAGCCCTTATAAGACCTTATGGCGACAGCCAGCCCTTGGGGCTCTAGAGCTAAAATAGGTCAAGCATGGGTGATATGTCGAAAAATCATGGGCGATATGTCGAAAAATCATGGGCGATATGTCGAAAAACCATGGGCGATATGTCGAATGAATCAAAAAAAACCGGGAACCCTTGGGGCACAAGGATTCCCGGTAAAAACATGGGTGATATGTCGAATCACTTTTTGAGAGCGGGCTTGGCGGCTTCTGGCCGGATGAGCTTGACCATTTCCTTTGAGCCTCGGACAAAGCCGCTCCCTTTTGCCAAGACTTCATGCTTTATGCATTCTGCGATTGCTTCTTTGATCTGACGGCGTATTTCAAAATGAGGTTGCTCTAAGTTCAAGTTCAAAGATGCCCCAATGGTCAAGAAATGCCCCGGCCAGATAAGATCACGATGGGACTGCATAAATCTTAACAAAGCTCGTGAAGTCGGCTTTTTCAGCTTTCTTCTTTGCATGACTGAAATAAGCGTGATATTTCCAGCAAGATACATTTCATAGAAGTATGGATTAACTGTTACTTTCAAATGTTTACTTTTTTCGTCCAGCTTTACGCTTGAAAGTATGTTGTCCATATTTCGGAACTGCCCCTTTATGTGAAGCTCAAAAACAGCACCAAGGAGCATTTTCAATGAATCTGTAAGAATCTTGTAGTGATTTTTTCCTGGCTTATCATACCCCATAATTTTTAATATCGGCAATGAAGGACCATCATATATGTATCCTTGCTTTTCATGAGTTGCATCTATTGCAGCAAGAACGGCCATCAAAGCATCTTCTTCATAGATGCTCAACTTTTGTCCTGTGTAGTTGATTTCTCCCCACGCAGACTTTGTGATTACCATGTCTTTTAAATAGACGCGGTTCGCCATCTCATTTTTTGACATGGGAAAGAAAGGAGAAACGCGGCAAAGGTCTGTGGGCATGGGTGCAAAGCACATCCAGCCCTGTTCCTGGGGCTTTTCCTGTGGGGAAGGGAGAACGGCCCGGCGCATCGCTTGGGCGTTCTGTTTGGCGTCCTCACCGATCTGCACGGGGGGGCTGGTCTGCGATTTGGCCCGTGCTCTTTCGAGGGCCGCCATCCATGCGGGTTTTTCGAGACCTTGCTCTTGAGTTTTAAGCTGGCTAGTCTTGTCGTCGCTGGCCATGGGGTCTTCTCCTATGGCTGGTGGTTGTGGCCGGGGGTTGCCGCCCCCGGCCTTTTCTTTGCCTCTACCCGATCTGGCCAGCGACTGCCAGGCGCCTACATGCTGTGGCCGTGGCCATGGCCTCGGCTTTTTCTCAATGCCTGTTCCTGCTCTCGCCTGATTTGCTCAGCCTTTTCCCTAACGGCTTGCGCCATTCGCTCCCGGAGCTGGCCCACGTCCGGGCCGAGCGGAGCGACGGCCGGGCCGATGTCGAGGCCTCGCTTTTCCTGCTTCATGGCCTCGCCCAAGACCTCTTGACCAAGCTCGTTTTTAGTCTTGTTCAACCGTTCGATCCGGGTTGTGGCCTTGGCGTACTCGTAGCTGTCCGGCGTAAGCTTCTCCCTCTCACGCTCATGCCTAATCACCTCGGCCTTGGCCGCCCTGAACTCGCGCGATTTGTCGTGCAAGGTCTGCAATGCCGGGTCCAGGGCCGGACGTTCCGGCTCCTGGGGCTTCGCCGCGGCCTCTTGGCGCATCTGTTCACGATGCCGCTGCGAAGCCTCTTGGACGTAAGCGTCCACGCCACGCTGCGCCGAGGCCTCGATAGCCTGGGCCTCGATCCTGGCCAGCTCGGCGGCCTGGTTCTTGGCCAGGTCGCGGGCCTCGATTATTGACGCAAGTTCTTGACTTGTGTCTCTAAGCCGCTCCCCAACGTCTGCAATGCTGAGACTTGCTTCTCCAATGCGGTCATAAGCTTGTTCATGTTGATATTCTTGATCCCTTGTGATTCTTCGAAATTCCGGAAGTCCGAGCTCATATTCTCGAATCTTCCCGTCAGCACTTTCAAGGCTTCTCTCAATTTGTCGGCGTTCTCTGTATTCCCCGACTTTTGCAATTCCGTGTTTAACGTATTCAACTCCGCGCTCAACTTGTTCAGCGAGCTTTCCACGAACTCTTTCAAACCAAGAAATTCTGTCAACATCGCTTTGTTTTGCGCTGTCAACTTCTCCGCTTCTTCCCTTGTCAGCATTTGCTTTTTCAAGCTCTCGATCTCGCCTTGTAACTGCAAGATTTTCTCTGATTCGTTCGTTGGTATGCTCGCTAGCTGTGCGCGAAAGTTCGCTGTTAAGTCGCGTACTTTCTGCCGAGAGTCCTCTTGTAAAGACGTCAAGCTCGCCTTGAAGCTTGTTAGCAAGCGCGTCTCCATGTTCTGCAAAGCTTCGGTCAACTGCTGCTCGTTCATATACTTCCCTCTCGTGCTGCCGCACGGCCCTGTCCAGGGTCGCGCGGATTTCCTTGAGCTCTGCCTGGGCCTTGGCCAGGTCGAAGGTGGTCGACTCGACTTCCTGCGAAGCCCTAGCCATCTCGGCGTTGATCGCCTTGATCTCGTTGTTCCTGGCCAACCGTTCCGCGTGGATCTCCGGCCGGGCAGGATCTACATAGCCCACGTGGATCTCCGGAATCCGTTCAATCCCTTGGGCCTCTAGGCTTAAATGGGTGATCCGCACATCATGCCCGGCCGCGGCCAAAGCGCGGTTGCACTGGTCGGCCCAGGCTTCGCGGGCCTTCTCGACAAAA
>JADFXY010000503.1:0-3105 GCA_015233355.1 Deltaproteobacteria bacterium
CCTGGGCCACGTTGCCGGCCATTTCTCTGGTGGTGACCGATTGTTCTTCCACGGCTGTGGCGATGGTGGTCACGATTTCGTTGACTTCTTCAATAACCTTAGTGACTTGTTCTATTTCTTCCACGGTGATGGCGGTGGAAGACTGAATGCCCTCTATCTTTTTGCTGATTTCTTCGGTGGCCTGGGCTGTTTGCTGGGCCAGGTCTTTGATTTCGTTGGCTACGACGGCGAAGCCTTTTCCGGCCTCTCCGGCTCTGGCCGCTTCGATGGTGGCATTTAAGGCCAGCAACTTGGTTTGATCAGAAATTTCTGTAATTGTCTCGGTGACTTTACCTATTTCTTGGGCGGCCACACCCAATTCATTAATTTTGATCGAGGCATTCTTAGTCTGAGTGACCGCCTGTCCGGTTATTTGCCTGCTCTTTTCAGTGTTTTGGGCTATCTCTTGGATGGTGGCCGTCATTTCTTCGGTCGACGCGGCCACGATGCTGATGTTGCTGGTCGATTGTTCCATAGCCGCAGCCACGGAGTTCATATTGGAGCTCATTTCTTCGGCCGCGGCGGCCACCGAACTGGATCTGTGGGATACATTTCGAGTCGCGTCTGAGAGTGTCTCCGATATTACCTGCAAGGAACCTGAGGCATTAAGGAGAGTTCCGCCATTATCGGAGATGTCCTTGATCATGACGCGCAAATTTGAAGCCATATGATTGAGGTCGGAGACCATCACCCCCAGTTCGTCCTTGCGGTCAACATTCAGACTTTGAGTCAAATCTCCCCCGGCGATCTGCTTGATCAACTTAGCCGAAGAGATCATCGGTTTGACCAGACTGGAATTGATCAGGAAATAGACGGCCACCGAAATAACGGCCAGGATGAGCAAAGTCCATAGAGCGATTGATATTTTGGCCCTGGTCATTTCCCGGTTGGCCTTATCGAGGGAGCTGATGATCTCGAAAGCACCATGAATTTCACCTGTTTTCCAGCCTTCTTTGGTCCCCCCGACGGCGTCTTTAGATCCGGCGGGATCACCGTGGCAAAAGAGGCATTCCTCAGTCAGCCGAATGGGCTTAAAGTAGCGAATTTGATTTCCTTCGTAGACGATTTTCTCATTGAGGTTATTCCGGGTTATCTCCTCAATCACGGCCACCTCCAAGGCGGTCGGTTGATTCTCCGGATTTCTGGGCTGGACCTTGGGGACTCTGAAGGTATAGCCCGCCTCTTTGGCCCTTTCTCTGGCCACGTTAATGGCCGTCACAACCGGCACCGCCTCGAGAAGGACTCCAGGATCGATATCCTTAAAAGACTTGATGACCCCTTTTTGGAGCTTCTTGGCCATCTGGTCTCTGATGGATTCAGCCATCATCACCACCGCCCGGCTATTAGTTAGAATAGCTTCCTCAGCTCCGTTCCGAATATCCCCAACCCGTTGCACGGCCAGAACGGCGGCAACGATAATCGGCCCGGCAATGGCAATGGTTATGATTTTCCACTTTATTCCTAGATCATTGAGAAAACGCATTCAAAACCTCCTTTAGACGAACAGAATGAGGGCCGGGCGGAGAGAAACGTCCCGATTCATATCTTGGAACGATTAGATATCTTGAAAGATTGCGGCCTGCGAGCTATGGGTTAATATTATTTGCTGATCAACCTCCGGCTCCGGTCTGGCGATGGACTCTGATCGATGACACCTGTTCTTTCCAGGTATTCAGCCGGGATAGGTCGGGTAGGTCGCTCGATAGAGTTATAGACCTGCCTCCATAATAGGTATCGGCATATATTTGGGCCACCCAGCCGGGTGGAATCTTGACGGAAATATCGGGTCCATTGAATCCGTAGGTGGAGAGATCCGGCAAGTCTCTGACTAATTTAAGTACGCTACCCTTGTATAGGGCGTGTTCAAAAACGGTAACGACCTTTTCCTGGGAAGGCTTATTGAGCTTGGGACGAATCTTAATGGAAGAAATTCGGTCGTTCCACCAGTTACCGTAAGCGTCCAGGGCGGGTGCGTCTTCAAGGATCAGCAGACTTCGGCCTTGATAATCAGCGTGTTCATACAGAATGGCTTCCTTATTCGCCGGTATTCGAAGGGAAGAAAGCATATTTTGAAAATTGAGCCCGGCCAGATCCGGGGTGTCACGGCACAATTCTTCTATCCGGCCGCCATAGTCACGGTCCTCGCAGATGATGACGCAGGTAACCGGGGCTTCAGGGCGAATCATCCGGAGCGACTTAACGCCGTTTTGGCACCAGGCATCTTTGGCCCCAACGTCGTCCAGGTCACGGGTTAGAGCCAGGGACTGACCGGCGTAATCGGCTTGTTCATAGAGGATGACGGCGACCTGGGCGGGCAAGCTGATCGAGCCTATTCGGCCTGTCTTGCCCCAAGTGAACAAATTCGGAACATCTTGACACAATTCCAGACTGCGGCCGGAAAATTGACTGCCTTGATAGACTTTAACACACGGGCCGGCCCAGGCAACCGTGGCCGTTAGAATTACCATGGTGGTAATCAACAGTTGGACCATCCATCCAGAGACCATCCTCATGCGTGACACCACCTGGTTGCTCGGTTTCGTTGACGACTGGCAGCCAAAAGACAGGCCGGATCGTTTTTATGGGGACCCTTGTTCATGCCTGGTGGCAAAAGGCCGCCGGTCTCCCTTTTGCCTCTAATTTATCTCCTTATAGGAGTTGATCGACCGGACTTAATCACCAGGAAAGAAAGGTCTTCACTTTAGCTGATACCCGATTGGTTTACAAGATTTTTTTGCGAAGGTGATTATTTTCTCTTTTCGGAGCATCCCAGGTTTGATATAGTCGACCATCGGAGAGATTAAGGTATGGGGAGAAAAAACAAGATACTAATGGATATTTTTCAAAGTTTGGCCCAGAGCCTCGGCCGGCAACACTGGTGGCCCGCGGAGACGGCCTTCGAAGTGGCTGTCGGGGCCATCTTGACTCAAAATACTAGCTGGAATAATACCGTATTAGCTATAAATAATTTGAAATCCGGCGGTCTGCTGTCATTGGAGGCCCTGGCCCAGGTTGATCAAAGCATCTTGGCTGAAAAGATCAGGCCGGCCGGTTATTACAATCTTA
>JADFXY010000504.1:0-2561 GCA_015233355.1 Deltaproteobacteria bacterium
ATTCGGATTTGGTGAATTCGGCCGGTCGTCCTAAGGGCGTGTCGGGTTGACGATAGAGCAGACTATTGATCAAGGCTTCGGTGGTGCTCCGGCGTTGGTCCAATAGGGTCAATTTGTCGATAAGTTTTGTTATTTCCACCTGAACTTTAAGAATATCCTGTTGATTACCCTGGGCGGCTTGATACCTCGCTTCAGCCAGTCGGCTCATGGTTCGGAGCAACTGTCGATTCTTTTCAATTACTTCGACAGATTTGTAAACTAAATAGAGACCATAGTAGGCCGTCTTGACATCGGCCATAACTTGACGTCGGATTTGCTCGTAATTCCATTGTTCGGCTTCCGCTTCTGAATTGGCGATGTTGCCTTTCAGTTCCAGCTTTCCAGGGTAGGGGATATCTTGCTGGATACTTACCGTTCGTCCCGAAGACGGGTCACCTTGCATCAATTTGAATGGAATGGCTTGTCCCATGGTCTGAAATGACAAAGTTGGATCAGGTAAGGTCTTTTCCGCCAGGACTCTGGCCTGCTTGGCCCCGACAGTTTGCCGCGCCGCCTGGAGTGATGGGTTCTGAGCCAGGGCGGTCTTGATCAATTCATCGAGGGTGACAGTCGCCGCGGCCTCTTGATGTCCTCGGTGATGATGGGACACATGGGAATCCTCGGCCGGATGGCTTGACTGAGTTCTGCCCAGGCCCGAGAGGCACAGAATGATAACCATAGCCATAATGGAGGTAAGCTTCCTGATGTACATAGTCTTTTCCCTCAATCGTATCCTCTGGGAGATGGATTATCTATGTCACCATAGAGATTGACTCTTGGCCTTGCCCAAAATACTAAGAAGGCATGGGAACCCTATGATGTAAAAAGCGCCAGGTCACGCACGCTTTCGACGCTTCTCAAGAAAATAAATCTAATCTTTACATTTTTGCCCCAAACAGGCAAGAGAATCATGAATTAACGGACTCGGATCATGCTTGATTGGGAATATCCTGACGTTGCCGTTTCTTATAGCCGGGAGGGTCTTCGTGGGATCGATTAATTTTCTCCGTGACCTGGCGGATTGAAACGCAGACGCACAACCCTCTACTTCCCAGCATAGGCAATTTGGATAGACCGATGGCTACCGGAAACTCGGAGCCGTCTTGGCTCATTCCGCGCAGGTCAAAGGCCGGTGTCTCCATCTCACGTCCCACCCCTCCCTTCATGAAATTTTCCCGTTTGGACCCGAGCGTGGCCCGGTAGGCCGGGGGGACCAGGATGTCCACATTCCGGCCCAGGAGTTCTCCTGATTGGTAGCCGAATATGGTGTCGGTCATGGTGTTGGTCAAAATGATGATGCCCTGGTCATCCGCCACCAGGATTCCGTCCGGTGCCGACTCGATGATGCTACGGTACCAGGCTTCAGTTTCCTGCAACTGTTCTTGCTGTAGCAGGATTGACTTCGTCTGTTCTATAGAATCCTCCAAAAGCTGTTGGGTCTGGAGGTTGCGGGCGATGATTTCAAAGTTCATGGCCACCAGCGGCAGAAGTTCATCTAACAACGCCTGTTCCTCTTCCCCAAAAGACTTCAGCGTAGCCAGTTCGATCACCCCCAGGACATGGCCGGTTTGCACCACCGGCTGGAGGAGGACGGCCTTAGGGGTCGTCTCGCCCAGGCCCCAATTGATCCGTATCCGGGTCTCAGCGGTATCCGTGATCATAATCACCTTTTGTTCCAAGGCGCATTGCCCGACCAGCCCCTGGCCCAGGGCGAATTGGCGGCTTTGGCTGTCCATCCAGGCATAGCCGCCAACCGGTCTGAGATGGTTGGTAGATCCATCAAGGACGTAGAACACCCCGCAGTCTGCCCCCACCAAAGGGGTCAGCCGGGACATCAATTTTCGGGCCAGTTCCTCAAAGGACGTCGCTTGCTGGAGGTCTGCGGCTATTTCCGCCACTCGGGTCTTGATCTGGGAGCGCCACTCCAACATCCGGGCATTTTCTTTTAACCCTTGCTCGGCCTGCTCCCGCTTTCGGACGGCCCGACCCAGGTGGCGATTCCAGCTCAGGATGAAACAGATCACCAGGAGCAGGCCAGCTCCAACCGGCCCGACTGTGCCCCAATCGACCCCCTGATGATATTGAATAGACAACCAACGATTTCTGATGGCCGTTTTTTCTTCCTCCGTCATACCGGCCAATGCCTTGTCCAAGGCCGAGGCGAGCAGCGGCCAATCTTTCCTAACCCCTATAGCCAAATCGTGAGTATAGGGGGTCTCTGCCGCGATCTTCAGGTTGACCAACCCCAGTTTGTCGATGGTGTATGAGACTGTGCCCAGGTTGTCGATAAAGGCATCCAACTTACCGGTGGCCAATTGGCGTAGGGAGGTTTCGATATCCGGCAACGGGACCAGGGACAGTTCGGGATGGTCGCGCTTCAAACTTGACTCCACCACCAGGCCTTTGACCACCCCCACCCCAAGAAGCATCTGCACCAGACAAAACGGCTCAGACGGCCGACTCAGCCTCTCTGCTTTTGTTTCTGGACAAGCTTGTGCCCCTGGTTCAGAAACGCAGCCCCA
>JADFXY010000504.1:2571-3087 GCA_015233355.1 Deltaproteobacteria bacterium
GGAAAGCTGGCATATGGTCTGGTAAATATAAGAAATTTTTCCCTGTCTCGAGTCGGTGTCACCTTCGGGATAACGTCTATTTCACCGGTTTTTACTTTCTCCATCGCGTCAGGCCATTTCATGCCTTCCTTTGGAACAATCGTGAGGCCAAGACGGGCCGCAAGCGCCTCCACGAACCCGGCGCTGATTCCGGCATATTCACCCGTTTCGGTGATGAATTCAAAGGGCGGCCGGGCATCGTCAATGCCTAAGCGCAACTCCTTCCCGGCGAGGAAAGCCTGTTCTTCCGCCGTCAAATCAACCTTGGCGGTACTGCCGGCCGGCTCGGCCCCGACCAAAAGGGCAACCAAAACGAATGTTAGAATAGCTAAATAATGTTTCAGCATTTCAGGCGGCCCTTTCTATTGTTCTTTTTGCAGCCTATCCCGCAGGGACGTCAACAGTTCGGCCATCTCGTTAAATTTATATTTATTGATAAGATTGGACAGGCGAGTCATGTCACTCCCGTATTGCTCC
>JADFXY010000505.1:0-3080 GCA_015233355.1 Deltaproteobacteria bacterium
GCAATTGGATAAACACAAGCAGGATCGCCTGGCCAAAAAGAAGGATCACCGTAAAACAGGCAAGTCTCTGACCGATGAGTGGATCGACAAATACAGCAAATAATCCACACTGAGGCGATCCTTAAGCCGCCACAACCTCTTAAACGGGGCTATGGCAACTTAATCTTTTTGATCATCGTCCCATCCTCCCAGTTCTTTCCTATCCTTGCACCACGGCTGATCAGGCCCCTCCGGTCTGGTCGGCCACTCAAAAATCATTCATGAGCATCCTGTTGGGGAAGATATTAGAATGGCTGATAACTAATACTCAGCCTTAGGCATCTGATTGTCCGGCTTCACTCGCCTTGGGATGGGTGCGAATAAAGGGTGTCAAAACCAGGGCGATGGCGACCAACCCTCCGCACACATAATAAAGAGCGCGATACCCCTGGTTGTTCAGGAAATATGCGCCAATCACCGGACCCAGTACAAAGCCGCCCTGGTACATCACGAAAAGAAAATTGGTCAATAGGGGCCTGTGCCTGGAGGACGAGATGTCGAACATCAGGCCGGTTATCACCGGCATGGCCGCCCCCCAGCCCAAGCCCAGGAAGGCGCCCAGAGAATAAAGCCCCGCCGCGGTCGAGCAATTAGCTAAAGCCAGGTAGCCCAAGGTGAGCCAGGCCGCAGATCCGGCCAACGTAATGACCTTGCTTATTCTGTCAAAAAATTTTCCGGCCACCAGTCTGACAATTACCTCGGTGAAGACTGAGGCGGTGAAAAACCAGCCGGTATCCATCACCCCAATTTTTTTAGCATAACCATCAATGAGAAAAAAGACGGGCGCATAAGCCGTCCAGACCAATAGACAAATTAACTGCAACAGGATAACATTTCGACCCTTCAATGCATCCGCAATCTCCGGCCACTTCATCCGGTCGCTCCGCCGGTCTTCTCCGCCCGCTGCCTCGCCCCTGATCAGGGCCACCAAAGGAAAGGCCAGGAGTGCAAATATAGCCGAGTAATCCATCAAACGTAGGAAGCCGCCGGTAGACCCGGTCACCATCCCGGCCAGCGGAGGAATGATTCCGTACGGCACCAGATTCAGGGCGGTGATAATCCCGAAAGCCTGGCCGCTCCTCTTCTCCGGGATAAAACCAACAATCAAGGTGGTGCCGGCGGAGCACAAGACCGAATGGCCAGCCCCGTGAAACACTCGAATCAGAGACATCGTCCACCAATTGTCGGCAAACTGGTATAGTAATAATGAGATGATGACCGCAACAATGCCATAGGTCATCCATTTCTTGGCATTGCCGGGATGAAAGAACGGGCTGATCACCGGCCGGATGATCACGGTGGCCAGGGCAAATAGACCGATTATCAGGCCAAACCACTTGGGGGCGATGGGCAAGGTGGCCAGAAACCGCTCGAACCCATAAAATATCGCCAAGCTGCTGAAGGCTATAAAAATAACTCCATCTATCGCCAGAAATTCCCTGGTGAATAGTTTGTCCTCATCCGGCATATTGGCTCCGTCCTGTCTTGGTGAAGGTGTCTGTCTGTTCCGGGAGCCTGGTTAACTGCACTGCCGGTCATGGTTTTTAACGAGTGTAATTAGTCAACCGCAACAGCAGGTTTCCGGCTACGGTGCGACGATAAGCCCCGCTGGCCCGGATATCGTCGATGGGCGATACGGCTGTTTGCGCCAGAGCCGCGGCCCTGGTCAGGGTATTTCGGGAGATCATCCGGCCTTCCAGGGCGCTCTCAACCTCGGCCGACCTGATCACTGTCGGCCCGACACTTCCCCAGGCCAGCCGGGCCTTTTCAATCAGTCCGGAGTCGGACACCTTAAGAACAGCCGCCAGACTGACCACGGCGATGGCCAGGGCCTTCCTTTGGCCGACCTTCTCGAAGTGGTGCACGTTATAATCAGCCGATTTTTTCAGCCGGACGCCGGTCAACAATTGGCCCGGTCCCAGACTTGTTCTTCCCGGTCCCAGAATAAATTGGCTCAGAGGCAATCGTTTTGCGCCGCCGCCCCATCGCACCTCCACCTCCGCGTCCAGGACATAGAGCGGCGGTAAGGTATCCCCGGCCGGAGAGGCTGTCACCAGGTTACCGCCAATCGTCCCCATGTTGCGGACGGGTGGGGAGCCCAGGACGTTCAGCGCCCGGATCAAAACGGGAAAATGCTCCTGAATGACGGGATCGGCCAGTAAGGTCCGATGGGTCGTCGCAGCCCCGATGTAAACTTCATCCCCCTGATCCTGGACGGCTTTTAACTCTTCAATGCGCTCCAGGCAGATCAGCCCGGACGCGGCGATCAATCCCGCCCGCAGCTTGACCAGGACATCCGTCCCCCCGGCATAGATAACGGCCTCGGGCCGGCGTAAGAGCAGGTCCCACAATTCATCCAACGTCCGAGGCAAAAAAACCTCTCGCATGGGCTAGCCTTCCTCTCGGCGGACAGCCATCTCCACCGCATCAACAATCTTCTGGTATCCGGTGCAGCGACACAGGTTGCCGCTCAACCCCTCTCTTATTTCCGAGCGGGAAGGGTCGGGCCGGCGTCCCAACAAATCAACCGCGGCCAGGACCATTCCGGGCGTACAAAAGCCGCATTGCACCGCCCCGGCCTGGACAAAAGCTTCCTGGACCGGATGCCGTCCCTCGTTACCGGCCAACCCCTCGATCGTCGTTACTTCCCGGCCCTGGAGCTGGGCGGCCAGCATCAAGCAAGACAGGCGGCTTTGGCCATCCACCAGGATAGTGCAAGCGCCGCATTCGCCTGAACCGCACGATTCCTTGGTCCCGGTCAGTTCGAGCTCTTCCCGCAACAGATCCACCACCCGGACATCGGACGGGACCGCCAGCTCGATTTCTCGACCATTTAAAATAAAATTGATCTTCAACGGTTACCCCCAATGTTGTTGAATTAAGACGCGGTCATGAGCTGGAGAACCCGTTCTGAATAGAGCGGAAAACTATAGCATCGCTTGCCACAGGCCGCGGCAACGGCATTGGCCACCGCCGGAAGCGGACCATTCATGGCCACCTCGCCCACCCCTTTCAGGCCGAAAGGACCGGTCGGCTCGTTG
>JADFXY010000506.1:0-2387 GCA_015233355.1 Deltaproteobacteria bacterium
AAAGTTTCGGTTAGGGATTACTTCTTTTGGGGCCGGCGTTTAAAAAAAAGCCCCTAGCAATAGAGGCTTTTTTGTTTAATAAGTTGGGCGCCGGTAAAACAAAGCGTTTGCGGCTTGAGCCTGGAGACTGACGACCAACCGGGTTATTCAATAACCATTAATACGGCATCAGGATCGATGGAATCTCCGACCTTGACGTTCACTGCTTTAACCGTACCGTCCGACGGAGCAGCCAAGGGCATTTCCATTTTCATAGCTTCGATGATGATCACTTCGTCATCTTCTTTGACGGAATCACCCACCTTGACCTTAAGGTCTATCACTTTTCCACTCATAGGGGCTAGAACTTCACTCACGATAAGAACCTCCTTTTCCAGTTTTAAGCTGCCTAAGCATCTTAAAGTTAAATCTAATTCGTTGAGGCAGAATGCCGGTTACCTTACAAGCCTAAAAACATATATAGGTTTCACGGATTTGTCAAGCGGAAAACACAATTTTTAAACAAGCTTTTAACTAGTCTAAAGATCAGGGCTATTATCCATCTTGGCAATGTCTTCAAATCTAATATCCGCGCCCAGAACGCCGACGATTTCGTCTTCAGCATTCCGGACCGGGCCTGAAACCGTGATACACAGGGCTTTGGTGAAGCGGGAAGTATAGAAGTCTGAGACATGAATCCGGCCATCTTGCATCGGCTCAATGAACCAGGATCGATTTGATAAATCTTCACCCAATTGGAATGTCTCATATTTAGCCCGGTCGTATATTTGAGTTATGTTCTTGGTGATTTTTATCCCATTGTGGTCGGTTATGTAGATGAACTGGATAAACGGATTCTGTTCCAAGAATTTCTGCAGCATCGGCTCCTGGCGATTCGGGTCCATGGACCTGATCTCCATTATTTCTAAAAGTTGTTCCACCAAGTGAGCCGCCTGGTCGCGGACCTTTTGCTTTAATAGATCAAACTCGGAGACAAAATGCTCCGGCAAGTACCTGCGGGATATATGTTCCATTTCTTCGTTGCTGATGGAGGTATTCCGCCCGTCTTCGTATTGCTGCATGATCCATTTGTAAATCTTATCGATGCCGGGATGCCGTTTATCCAGCTTTTGGTCGCCTGCCAGCTTTAATCGGGAATTGACCCAATGGGCTACCCGGCCTTGCCCGAACTATTAGTGAGAATAATGGTGACCGGTTTGTTAAGTAGCTTTTCCGTATTGAAAATATTATATATTTCTTCGTTCTTGACCAATCCGTCGGCATGTATCCCGGCACTGGTGGCATTGAAATCATTTCCCACAAAGGGATAGTTGGGCGGGATATGGTACCCCAGCACCTTGCTGAAATACTCCCCTATTTCTGTAATCACCGAAAGATCGACGTCTTCCGTCCGCCCGGTCAGGCCGAGGTATTCGATGACCAGGGCCTCAATCGGCGTGTTGCCCGTTCGCTCGCCAAATCCCAGCAAAGTGCCGTTGACCCCGGAACAACCATAGAGCCAGGCCGTGGACGCATTTATCAGGGCCTTGTGAAAATCATTGTGCCCATGCCACTCCAGGAGCCGACCGGGAACCCCGGCGTCGTCAATCATGGCTCGAACCACCTTACAGACGCTCCGTGGCATGGCTGCACCGGGATAAGTCACGCCCAAGCCCAACGTGTCACACAGGCGGATCTTGATATCGATCCCGGATTCTTCCCGAAGTTTCATCAGTTCCAAGGCAAAGGGGACACAAAATCCAAAGATGCTGGCCCGGGTCACGTCTTCAAAGTGGCAGCGCGGGGCAATCCCCTTATTAAGCGCGGCCTTGACTATGGTCAGGTACTGGTCCATGATCTTTTTTCGGTCGGAGCCGAGCTTGAGAAATATGTGATAGTCCGACACGGATGTCAAGATCCCGGTCTCCTTTAGCCCCATTTGCCTGACCAACTCCAAGTCTTCCACATTGGCCCGAATCCAGGCCGTCACGCGCGGGTAGCGGTACCCCTTGGCCAGGCAGGCCTCCACCGCCTCCCGGTCTTTCCGGCTGTAAAGAAAAAACTCGGACTGTCGGATTAGTCCCCGCTGCCCACCCAGCCGGTGGAGCATCCCGAAAATATCCTCAATTTGCTTAACGGTATAAGGCGCCCGAGCCTGCTGACCATCCCGGAAGGTGGTGTCGGTGATCAGCAAAGTATCTGCGGGATTGATATCCACCAGCATAAAGTCAAAATCTATCTTGGGCACTTCATCATAGGGGAAAACCTCGCGCATCAAATTAGGTTCGGCCACGTTCTGAAGCTGGTGTTTCCAAAAATCAGAATGGCGGCGAGCCAGGACCCGTCTTCGATTATCCCACTTGGCCATGTCTTCGTTCCTCTTACGTGTTGCAAGTTGCGTGTTGCGG
>JADFXY010000506.1:2431-3067 GCA_015233355.1 Deltaproteobacteria bacterium
CTGATTATACTTTAACCGGGTGTAATCGGTGCTCTTTTGCCTTGCTCTGTGTCCCTTCGCGGTGCATACAACCGCCCCGGGATGAAGGAGGGTGGCCCAGACAACTTGTTGTCTGGGTGGCGAAGCCACAAGAAGTCAAATTAGTCATGGTTCCTGATTCAGAAGAGCAAATTATGGCTGATATCAGGATAATATCATTAGATTATTGCTCAAGGCATTAACCCGTAACCAGTCGCGGACCCCGGCGGCGCCGGTGTTATTCATGGAAGAAACTCTTTGCCAAACGGCCAGAGAGGAGTATAAGAGCCCCAATACACTATTGCAGTCAAGGCCGATAGTTGCCTGGTGCTTTATCGCCCGTTAACCAGTCTGGTTCCGGAGGTTCTTGGTTGTTAAATTGGTGATTAGATCCCGTATAAGAGATTAAAGAAAAGAGCTAATCCGGGCTTTAGTGTATTTTTTTTCAACTCAGGAGGCCTTCCATGAATACACCCAAGAGTTCCCCCCGTCCCAAGAATCAAAAACAAGTTAAGGCAAAAGGGGTTGAGTCAATTTTGGTAATTAACCCCAACGCCGCAGGAATCGATATCGGCTCAGGTGAGCATTGGGTGGCTGTTTCCCCAGACCGAGATAAGA
>JADFXY010000507.1:0-3062 GCA_015233355.1 Deltaproteobacteria bacterium
CACGCCTTCAATTGGCTGCAACATTTACCGGTCTAGACACTGATCTCATGGAGAGTATAGATATCCTGGAAATAGCGGAACTGCTCATCGTAGTCCAGACCATAGCCAACCACGAAACCCTGTTCAACGGTAAAACCAGTATAATCTATGGGAACATCAACCATACGTCTCTCAGACTTGTCCAACAAGGCGCAGACCTTAACCGAGTCGGCATTTTTGGCCTTGATTATCTTGATCAGGGCATCGAGCGTGTAGCCGGTGTCCACAATGTCTTCCACCACCAGAACGTCTCTCCCGGTTACGGACAGTTCAATTCCTTTGAGCACCCTGACATCGCCCGATGATGTTGTCCCCGAGCCATAGCTGGCCAGCCGGACGAAATCAACTTTAACCGGAATATCCATATATTTGACCAGGTCGGAAAAAAACATGAAGACTCCATTAAGGACACCGATAAGCAGCAGTTCTTTGCCGTGATAATCCCGGCTGATCTCCTCAGCCAGTCTTTGGACTCGGTTCTGGATGACATCCCTTGAAAAGAGCACTTCTTTCGTAAAATTCTTCATGACTGTGACCCCTTCGTTAAGACGGTCGGCCTACTTCTAATCAAGCTTTGACTATAAATAATTATTAACAGCAGGTCAACCAAAATGGTTGAAATTCATCCGGGTCATTGAAGCAACCCATAAAGAAAAGACAGCTCGATTTCCTACTTACTGTTTTTCTTGCCTCTTTAAAGTTACCAGACAGAGGTTTCGACGCCGGCTTCCCAAATGATATGAATATACCCGTCATCTGCCTCAAAGTTAAACAAACATCAGACGGAACACCTAATGGAGTTCCCCAAAAACATTCGCCAATCTTCGGCCGCCTGGAGATAACCCTTTGTGCCGCAAGACCATCTGATCATACCCGGTCCATAATTTGACTTTCTCCGTGCAATGAGATAATGTTTTTTATTTAAATCATCTACTCCATGATAGCCGGTGCGGCAATAATCCGATGTAGAATTCCATCATTTCATAAGAACTTAGCGCTCAGGCAGAATTATAACGCGACCGGTTCTTTTCAGTTGCTCGGCTCAGATCTATCAGATCTAAAAAAAAATTCCTGCGAGGTCGGAAAACATGCGCCTCCATCTCACCAGACGATTCAAGAAGGTGACTATCCTATTCATCGCCGCGGGAGCAGTCTTGGCGGCCGGGGTGGCCATCTATCAATCAGGATTACCCGAGCTAGGGGTCGACTGGGCTCTGGAAAAGGTCACTCATGCCAAGATAAGCGCTAATTCCCATCAAATAAGTCTGAAATGGACCGGACTGGAATTGGATGCCCAAGGGGTCGCCTTGTGGTTGCCGCCAGACCGAACAAGTAGCTTTTCGGCCCGGCACCTGTCTCTGCGCGTCCGGTGGGGTAACCCATTTAAAGGACAAGATATTATTCAACCAACGGCGCTGATGATGAATGGCTGGCAGTTAGCATTCGGGTCGTCCCGAAAAAAACAGAATTTTATATACAATCACCCTATCATTTCCGACACTATGGCGCCTCTGCTGGGGTCTTTCGGACACGTGGAATTACTAGACGGGAAGATCATCATCGGCTGGCACGGAGGCGGAATAATCATTGAAAACGTTTACCTCACCCTCTTGCCCCATCTGGAGCAAACCGCTACAGCTTCTTTTCCCGAACAAAAATCGGTAGACCTATCCTGCCAAATTTCTGCCAACCTGAGTACAACCGACCGTCTTTTCACCAAACTCAAGGCCGGCGGCACGATGCAGCCACCAACCCCCGGACGCGAATCTCCTTTTCTCACCGGTGAATTAACCCTGGATCAGGGATGGATTGAATCCACCCACATCATTGGCCAGGATATCTCGGGCAAATTTCCCTTTTTGCTGGCCCCATCCGGGGCAACCTGCCTAAAGGGCGAAATGAAGGCCGATCGATTGGAGCTTACCTGGCCGTTAGACGGCCAAGACGTAACCGAAAAAATAGACCATCCCGCCATTTCCATGACCCCGGTGATCACCTTTAATCCATTCACCATCAGGACTGGAGATGTGAAAATCGACCTGCCTGAGTTGGCCTTCGGCCAGGTCCGGGCCATTTTCAAAGAATTGAAAAATATCGACATGCAATGGGATTTAACTTTTCCCAAGATGGAACAAATCCTGGCTAAAACACCCTATCAAGCTGTCTTGGACCAAAATCAGGTCCAGTTTTCCGGCCAGACGGTCATTTCCGGTCATCTCTGGGCCAGGCATAGTCACAAGGGCTGGTCACTGCCCGCGGCATTCACCATAATTCCGCAAGGGCTGAAATTAGAACACACTTTTCCCGGGGGGTCAGTGCGCGGCTGGATAGAAGACACTATCAAACTCCAGGGCATCTTTCCGACGGGCTGGACTATCTCGGGCCGCCCGCGACTGGTTGGGCTATCCTTAGACAGTCAACTCGTGGGATTCAACAACGGTCAATTGTCCATGTCTTTGTCCGGACGATTTCCAGAGTTATACTTCTACGACATCAAGGCCATGATCCCCACCCTGACCGCCAAAACCGACCCATTCTCCTACCTGTCAAATCTCAGCTTCACCGGCCAGGCTAAAATAGACCTGGCCCAGATGCATGTTGAAGCTTTGACCGATAACCTGATGATTGATGAAGTCGGCCCCTTTTCAACCCGGGCCGTCCTGGGCGCCCATCCATCCTTCAGCCTGGTCGGCAAGGACTTAAACGTGGCCCAGTTGAAACAGGTGGTACACCAAAAATGGCCAAACGCACCAGCCGACCTTCGGTTAAAGGGCGCCGCCGATTTGACCGTGACCTGGCCTAAAACCAGGGCCGATTCGACGGAGTTAGGTCTTTCCTTCGCACTCCGTGAGCTGGGTCTGTCCCTGTCAGGTTCAGCCTATGCGGCTAAAGGCCTCACGCCTTCAATTGGCTGCAACATTTACCGGTCTAGACACTGATCTCATGGAGAGTATAGATATCCTGGAAATAGCGGAACTGCTCATCGTAGTCCAGACCATAGCCAACCACGAAACCCTGTTCAA
>JADFXY010000508.1:0-3040 GCA_015233355.1 Deltaproteobacteria bacterium
ACCTGACTCTTGCAATCCAGGGCCGTCAGAGAGATATCTTGATCGGGACCGACTTCAAACCCCAACAGGGCGGCCTGATCTTTTATGGCTTTGATCGGGGCGCTGGCATAAGGAGCCGGGAAGGCATAAAAGCATACAAACCGGGGTTTGTCTTTCTTGTCACGCCGTTCCTTAAACTTGGCGTCCTTCATCCAGACTTCATCATACCAGGCCGTGATGGCCGCCCTGGCGCTGGAAGAGTAATCAGCGGCGAAGAAGAGATTATAAGGCGTCTTTTTAGGGTCGGCCAGGTGAGCCGAATAAGAGCCGGAGATGTAAGGTATCTTATCTTTGGTCACCGTAGGAGAAAGTGACTCGGTGTCACCCGTGCCCCAGCCTAAGATGGCCACTACTTTGTTATAATTCTTGAGTTTCTTGTACAAAGTTACGGCCTCGGGAATACGGTAGCCGTAGTCATATTGGTATAACTTGATCTTCTTACCGTTAATGCCGCCGGTCTCGTTAATCCAGGTAATAGCTTCTTTAACGCCCAGGGCATAGTCCTTACCCACGTCGGAGGTCGCCCCGGTCATGTCGTTAATGGCGCCGATATTAATCTCTTCGTCGGCGGCCGCGATAGGTCCGGTGACCGAAATCAGCCCCAAAGTTAAGAAAGCCACAAACAAAGACGACCAAACAATTCTACTCCGCATAATGTTACCCCCTTTGAGTACGTTGGTTAGCCTGCTGCCGGAAAGGAAACAAAGGTCGTGAGCATCAATCCGGCCCTTTCTGGTCTCAAAAACGTTTTGGGTTTTGATGCTACGGCTTACCTGGTCGCAAACCGTCCATATGAGCCTTAAAACACCATGATTCAGCTTATAATTCATTCTGTTAGTATGAAAACGGCCATAAATTGAAGTAGTTTTTGATCTGCCACCATCGATAGGACAATCCGTTCGGCTCAAATATCAAGAAAACACAGATGGACAATCCGAACAGGGATTCCTTCAGAAACAGAAAATTCATCGACAGACTGGGAAACCAAGGAGTCAGGACGCCCACGATAACCTGAAGCAGTTCCATGACTAAGACCATAAATAATGAGCCAAAGATAGTCCCGTGAATGCTTCCGAACCCACCGATGAGGATGACCCCTACCAGCCAAAGGGACCAGAACCAGGTGAAATGTTCGGGACTAACCGCAGACAAATTGCTTATCCAGAAGGCCCCGGCCACCCCGGCGATAAACCCGGCCACGAAAAAAGCCTTAAGCTTGTATAAGATGATGTTGATTCCCATGGCCTCGGCCGCGATGTCGTTGTCCCGGATGGCTATCCAGGCCCGCCCGGTCTTGGACCGCATCAGGTTGGCCACAGCCATGGTCATAAGAATAACCAGCGTGATCATCAGGAAATAAACCTTCACATCGCTGTCTATTTCCCAGGGACCGATTTTAAAGGTCCCCGGCGGCAATGAAAATGCCTGGCCCCGGCCGCCGATTTGGGCCACATACTGAGTAATGACAAAATCAACGGTGATGAACTGGGCCGCCATGGTGGTCATGATCAGGTAAAAGCCCTTAACCTTGGCCGAAGGCAGTCCGAACAAGACGCTCCACAGTCCGCCCACGATGCCGGCCGCGACGATGCTGACCGGATAGAGCAATCCCGATTTGGTCAAAAACACCGCCCAAAAGGCATGTGATTCAGGAATATGCAACAACATCAGGGCACTGGTATAGGCACCCACCGCAATAAAGGCGGCATGGCCCAGGGTGATCTGACCACAGAAGCCGATCAATAGTTGGACCCCCAGGGCACCCATGATCGTATATCCGATGCTGTTCATTACCCCTAAACAATAGCCGCCGAACCAGGGAAAAATGACAAAGAGGAAAACGCCCAGCAGGATCATTTTACCCCAGACGAACTTAGTCTGCCACCAGGCATGGTCTTCGCTATATTTCTGATGATATACTCCGCAAGGTAGATAGGCTTGCATTGTCTAGACCCTTTCGATTCGTTCCCAGCCCCAGAGGCCGTATGGCTTAAAGAGTAAGATGATAACCATAAAGACAAAGGGGGCGATTTCCTTCACGCCGCCCGGAAAGTACTGGTCCAAATAGGCCCCGGAAAGATTCTGCAGGACCCCGATAATCAGGCCGCCCACAATCGCTCCCGGTACGGAATTAAGACCGCCCAACACTACGGCCGGCAAGACCAACAGCCCCAGATGACTAACGGAGATGTTGATCCCGTTTATGTTTCCCAGCAAGGTGCCGCCCACCCCGGCGGCCATAAAGGCAATGCTCCAGGCTGCGGCATAAACGAACCGGGCGCTGATCCCCAAAGATAGGGCGGCCATTTCATCGTCGGCGGTAGCCTGCATGGACAGCCCCCATTTGGTGAACTGGAAGAAGGCCACAAACAAGACCAGGAGAACCAACGCCGCTAAAAAACTCCACAAATAGACTCGACCGATGACCAGCCAGCCGAACAATCTGTATGGCTCCAGCGAGAAGACCGGGGGACTAAAGACACGGGTATCCGTCCCCCACAAGGTTTCCACCAGGCCCTTAAAAAAGAAGGATAACCCGACCGTGACCATGATCACGGTGAGTACCGGCTCGCCGATCAACCGGTCAAGAAATATCCGCTCCGTTAAAATACCCAAAATTAAGCCGATGATCAGGGTGAAAATGATCGACAGGACAAAGGGGATGCCCCAAGTGTAAAACTGAAGGCAGGTATAGGCCCCGATCAGCGTCAACTCGCCCATAGCCAGATTTAACACACCGGAACATTTATAAATCAGAGTCCATCCCAGAGCCACCAGGGCATACACACCGCCCAGCATGATACCGGTGACAACGACTTCGATAAAGAGTTCCATTCTTCATTCTCCTAGATGTCGAGTTGCAAGATCCGCAAGTCGGTTTTGATCTGGCTGACGCGTCCGTCCTCGTAGGTAATGTTTGTATCTATGTGAACTGTTTCGACATCCTGGTATAGGGCGGTGAGAATATCCTGATACCGTTGTTCCACAAAAGCCCGCCTCA
>JADFXY010000509.1:0-3001 GCA_015233355.1 Deltaproteobacteria bacterium
GCACCGCCGTCGCCTTTCCTTTTCATGACAAAATTTTGAATTGTTTTGAACAGCCTGTCTTTATTAATCGGTTTGGTCAAATAATCATTACAGCCGGCGTCGAGGCATCTTTGCTTATCTCCCTTGAAGGCATGAGCGGTAAGGGCCACGATTTCGGTAGGGGGGCTGGAGTTAACTTTTTCCCATTCTCTGATTTGTCTGGTCGCTTCAAATCCATCGGTGACCGGCATGACTATATCCATCAACACCAAGTCGTACCGGGAGGCCACGAATTTTTCCACTGCGACCTGTCCATTTTCGGCCATGTCGAGACGGCACAAGGTGTTTTTGAGGTAGAGTTCGACAAGTCTCCGGTTACTAGGATTGTCTTCAACCAACAAAATGTCCAGCGCTGGAAGGCTGATGGTTCCGTTCTCCCGGAATTCCCCGCTGACCTTATCGTTCATGCGATCCATGTTTCCGGTGACATGCAACACAGCGTCCATCAACTCCGATCGTCCGACCGGCTTGACCAGAAAACCGGTCAGGCCGGCCCGGTCGTCACAAGGATCGTCGGAAGTAATCATCATGATTATACGTGGAGCCGCCTCCTGATTTCCCATGACTCTCTCGACCATGGCAAATCCGTCCATATCCGGCATCCGGCGGTCAACCAGCAGTAAGCCAAAAGGCTTCCCGGCATCATGGGCCTGGGCCAGCAAATCTATGGCCTGAAGACCGTTTTCCACCTCCGTCACCACCGCCCCCCAGCCGGAAAGCGTATCGTTTAGAATCATCCGGTTGGTCGCATTGTCATCCACGATCAGAGCCTTGAGCCCATTTACGTTCATTTCAAGTTGTGGCCGCTGATCTAACCATCCTTCCCTAACACCCAGTTTCACCGTAAAATAAAAAGTAGATCCCCGGCCGGGACAACTCTCCACCCAGATACGGCCACCCATCATCTCCACCAGCTTCTTGGAAATAGTCAGCCCCAAACCAGTGCCGCCATGTTTACGAGTGGTGGAGGAGTCCGCCTGGGTAAAGCTTTCAAAAATTAACTGTTGATGCTCCACGGCAATGCCGATGCCCGTGTCCTCGACGGAAAACAATAGGGCCCCCGGTTCCCCCGCCTGTTCATCCGGCACCACCCGCAACACGACTTCCCCCGTCTCGGTAAACTTGATTGCATTGCCCATCAAGTTGACCAGTATCTGTCGTAACCGAGTAGGATCACCGATTAAGATGTTAGGAATTTCGGAAGCGACCCGGCAAGGCAGTTCCAATCCTTTTTCGTATGCCCGCATAGCCAGTATCTTATTTGTTTTTTCAACCAGTTCACGAAGATCAAAATCAATTGACTCCAATTCGAACTGGCCGGCCTCAACCTTGGATAGATCTAGTATATCATTAATGATATCCAGCAAATTTTCACCGGCTGATCTAAAGGTATGAACATACTGTCGCTGTTCCGGGCTGAGATTGGTCTCCCACAAAATATCGGCCATCCCCAAAATGGCGTTCATGGGCGTGCGGATTTCGTGGCTCATGCTGGCCAAAAATTCACTCTTCGCCCGGTTGGCAGCCAGGGCTGCTTCCCGCTCTTTTTCGGCTTTTTCCTTTTCCTTCTGTTCCGTGATATCTACCAACGATCCTTCGTAATAAAGCACCTACCCTGACTTACTACGGACGACCCGGGCCGAGATAGAGACATAGATGATCGTGCCGTCCTTTCGCTGAAATGGGGCTTCCAACCCGGTGACCTGACCTTTTTCAAGGAGGAGCTGCGTAACCACACGCCGGTCATCAGGATTCACATAGACTTGACGGGCCAGGTCGGTGATGGAGGAGACCAGTTCTTCAGGAGATTCATAACCTAGAATCTTGCTCATGGAAGGATTGGCACTGAGATAACGGCCGGCGGGAGTGCTCTGGAAGATGCCTTCAATGGCATTTTCATACAAAGCCCGGTATTCTTTTTCTGAGGCTTTGAGATCATGATATAATCTCGAGTTCTCGATAGCTACTGCGGCTTGAGCGGCCAAGGTGTTGATGAGTTTCAAGTCCCGGGCGGTGTATGGCATGGGCTCCCGGCTACTGACACTGATGACGCCGATTATTCTATGCCCTGTTTTGAGCGGAGCGGAAATCATGGAGCTGACCGGGGAAGCGCTGGGAATATACCGGGGGTCATGAACCACATCGTTGATAATTTCAGCTTTACCGGACAAGAAGACATCTCCGGCGATGCCCAACCCCGGTCTCGTAAACATCTTTTCGGGAGGATTTTGACCTACCGCAGCCAACATTTCCAATACGCCGGTTTCTTGATTCAGGATCATAATCGAGACGGCGTCGGCCGTGACGACTTCCCGGGCATGTTCAATCACCAGGCCGGCCACGCTTTTCAAATCAAGGGAGGCGGCCAGGTTTTCGGCCATCTTGTGGAGCAGCGTAATTTCTTTATATGTATCTAATGTCTCGGCAACTAATTCTTTTTTTTCGTGCTCCCGGCCAGCTATATAAGCCAGCACCGAGGCAAGCAATGAACTTCGCGGCCCGCCCCGAACCCATCCCAGGCGCACTCCCTCCAGATCAATCGGATGTAGTTCTGAGACCTCGCCACTGATCTGTCCGAAAATAATCGCACCCTGCTCGTCCAAAATTTCTACCGCATCAGGCAGCATCTGGACCAGACTATCTAATATGGAGACAATCTCTTTTTTTTTCAGAATTTTCTTGAGGTGGATGGAATTCATATCCTATTGCTTCCCATTAGCTGGTGGTTGCGGGTCAATGTCATTGACTTAAGCGTTCGAACAATCGTGCCAACTTCTTTAAAATAGACCATTCCGAATAAGCCCCAACGGGGCGCTCTAGGTTAGCCCAGGGCAACGCCCCAATGCTGTTGAATTAAGCTTTTGAGGTCCGTTTGAGGTCCGCACCGAATTTCCAGTGGGGCGTCGGGCGGACCGCGTCGGAACTTCGAGGCTCCAACCACCGCTTAATGGAGAACTGTTAT
>JADFXY010000050.1:0-13183 GCA_015233355.1 Deltaproteobacteria bacterium
GGGTAAAATCAAGACACTGGCTCAAACCGTAGCTACTGCCGTGTTGATGATCCATTATCAATACTTCCATTTAGATTTCCATTATTACGGGATGATCCTGTTTATTGCCGCCTTTATCTTGACAGTCTGGTCCGGTGTCAGCTATTTTAAAATTTTTTTGTCGTTGTTTCACCCGACCACCGGCCAAGATTAGTTCTTTTCTCCGCCCTTGTGGGCCGGAACCGTGACCAATCCGATTGCTCTGGTTTTGGGATTCAACCTAGACGGGAAAAAAGAAATTAATATTGACGTTGAAATATATTCATCTTCATAACAACAAGTTAACAGTCATATTTCTTGGGTCGCCTTGGGCGGCTCTTTTTTTGCTTTCCACAATAACCGAGTCTGGGCTATTATGATATTAAGGCGACAACTAAGCAGGCTGAACCGGTTATCCGGACCAGTCTTCATACCTTTGACGGGACGGATGGTGTTATGAGAATCACAGCTTCATCGGAAGGCGCTCTTCTGTCGGTTCGGGTCTCTCCCAAGGCCTCACGGAACGGCATTGAAGGGGTCAGGAATAATGTCCTCCAGGTCAGGGTGACCGCACCGCCGGCCGAGGGGTTGGCCAATAGACTCTTGGGAGAATTTCTGGCCAAACAGCTCGGTGTGGCCAAGTCTTCGGTTGAAGTTGTTAGGGGATTTAAGTCACGAGAAAAAGTAATTTTGCTTCGGGGCCTGGATCCCGCCTTGGTGGAGCAACGGTTGTTGCATCTACTCGAGCAAGCCGAATCCGATAACCCATAATGAAAAAGGAAAGAGAGGCTATGGCCCCTATTCCGCATCATATTCTGGCCAAGATCAAGAACGCCCGCCGGCAAAAGAAAAAGGATCAACCGGCCGGCGCCAAAGTGAAAAAAAATAAGTATGATAAATGCCTGGGGAATGATCTGCCATTCCAGGCCGATGTACCTGAAGAACTGCTAAAGATATTTAAAGAGATTGGCACGCCTGATAAAGAAAACTTCAAACCGGACCCGTTTCAATTAGAAGCACTGGACAAAGTTGAATATGGCGATGTTTTGGTCTCGGCGCCGACGGGCTCGGGTAAAACCTGGATTGCCGAACAGGCTATCTCCAGGATCCTCCAAGAGAAAAAGCGAGCCTGGTACGCCTCCCCTTTGAAAGCTCTGTCAAACTCCATTTATGCCCATTTTTGCGAACTATTCGGGCCGGATCAAGTCGGTATAGTCACCGGTGACCGCAAGGAGAATCCCGTTGCCCCGGTCATTGTGGGCACGACCGAGATATTGCGAAACCAACTCTATGACGTGATGTACCAGGGGACGAATCTGGGCGCGGATCTGGTCATCTTGGATGAAGCCCATTTCCTGGGCGATCAGGACCGAGGTGTGGTCTGGGAAGAGGTCATGATCTACTTGCCCAGTCGGGTCAGGCTGCTTCTCCTGTCCGCCACCATAGAAAACGCCTCCGAGATTGCTTCCTGGCTTCAACATATCCGCGGCACAACCTGCCAGACTGTTTTAGATAAAGACAGACCCGTCCCTCTCCACGCCATTTACTTATTTCCCCATGGCGAGGTCACTTCTTTAAGCAAAGGAGACGAGCTGGCTCCTAAGATACTCGAGCAATGGGCAAATAAACGGCAGCGCTGGTCGGGCGGACTTAAGCGGATTCCTCCTTATCCCAAGATCATTAGCCTGTTGCGGGAATTCAATCTCCTCCCGGCCATTTTTTTCCTGAAATCCCGGAAGGAGTGTAACGAAGCCGTTAAATCCTGCCAGCGAGTTGATCAGCGGTTGTGCCGAAGTACGGCTAAAACTTTCTTCGACCGAATCAGAGGTTTGACTGAGCAGTATCCCTATCTGGCCGAAAATCCTCAATACAAACAGCTCGTAAAAACTAGAACCGGCGCTCATCATGGCGGGCAATTACCTCTTTGGAAGTTATTTATAGAGACCTTGATGAAGGAAGGACTTCTGGAGGCCATTTTCTCCACTTCCACGGTGGCCGCAGGAGTCAATTTTCCGGCTCGAACCGTGGTCTTGATGCAGAGCGACCGGTTTAACGGCCATGAGTTTGTCAATCTCTCGGCCACGGATCTGCACCAGATGACCGGCCGGGCCGGCAGACGCGGGATGGATAAGATTGGCTTTGCTTTGTTGGTGGGAAACCCATTTCTGGATCCGATTTACCTCGAAGGATTGCTTCAAAGTCCATCTGAACCTTTAACCAGCCAGATCAAAATCAATTTTTCAATGGTTCTAAACCTTCTCCTGTCCATGACCCCGGCCGAAATAAAAGATTTGTTCGTCCTTTCTTTTTCCACCTTTCAACGGCGGGATAGCTTTGAGGAGGACAAGCGGCGGTTGCAAAATCTGACTGCCTCTTTGTCCGGCCTACTGGAAGGGGGAAATTGTGGATCTTCGGAGGAAGTCCTGGTCAGGATGGCCGAAAGAGAACGCCTGGCCGAGGAAGCGGCTGATCTGGCCGGCCAATTGAGCCGGATCGAAAACCATCACCCGGCCATCAGGTTCATTACCGCTGGGCAAGTGGTTGAAACCAAAGGACGGCGGAAATATTGCATCTTGGAGGATTATCATGCCCCGGTTCAAGGGGAACTGATTTTTAAGGCGGTCAGATTGTATTCCGACGAGGACAAGGAAGTACCTACCCGGCGGCGGGCCACCAGGGTAAAAGGTTCTATGATTTCTGTGATATATGATTTGACGCTGCCGCTGCCCAAACCGGTTGGAGCCAAAGACGTGGACCGGTTGCTGGAGGGGCGGTCATTGAAGCACCTGGGCGCCCTGGCAGCCAAAGGATGGTCCCCGGAGGAGTCCCTGAAGGCCAGGACCAACTTGACTCAGAAGCAGGCCCAATTGGAAAAACACCAATGTCACGAATGCGCCTTAATCGATCAGTGTTTGCTGGGCCAAGACAAGGCTATCCGGCGGACCATTGCCAGAATTTCTTATTATCGTCGGCAGTTCGATCTCAAAGAGAATTTTTTGTGGCACAGTTTTCTCCGGCATTTGAATTTTCTCAAGGCCGAGGGTTTCGTGGACGGCGAGGATAGCCTGACTTTTGACGGCGTCTGGGCCTGTCGATTACGATTAGACCAGCCGCTGTTAATTGCGGAACTAATCCGCCGGAATACCTTACCCCAGAAAAATCCGGCGCTATTGGCCGGACTGATAGCTCCATTTGTGGGAGACCGGGGCCCGGAGATGGCTTTGCCCATGGGCAAGGGATTCAGAGAAGACTTGCTGGTCCCGGCCTTTACCAGGATGGTCAGCTCCATTCAGCCGCTCCACCAGCGGATGAAGGAAGCCGGTTTTCCCGGTCCGGCCATTCAGTATTGGCCGGCGGCGACCATGTATGCCTGGGCGTCCAACACCTCTTGGGAAGACACCCTGGCCCTGGCCGGGATCGATGAAGGAGACCTGGCCATGCTCGTTTTTCGGACGGCGGATCATCTGCGGCAGGTAGCGGCCCTTAAAGACACCCACCCGGCCCTGGCGGCCACGGCGGCCGAAGCCGTAGATCTGATCATGCGCGAACCGGTCGTGGACTGATTGCCGCCGGCGCGGTTAGAACTCACTGAAGTCGCCGTCCAGGGGGATAATTTCGGCTGGTCGGATTGCTCCGTCCTTGGCCGTTGAGATCGGTTTTTGGTAGCTGTTCCGGTTCACCTCGGCCCCGGCCGGCGGGAGCGGCTGAGCCGATTTAATGATCTGGAGTGATGGTCGGTTAGGGTTTGATGGAGTTTTTGGGACACCGTTATCCCGGCGGCCGCCCACCAAGACCGTCATCTGGGTTACAAAATCCTTCATTTCCACAGCCTGGTCGTGCAATTGATCCGAGGCGGAAGCGGATTGTTCGGCATGAGAGGCTGTCTGCTGAGTCACTTTCTCCATTTCCCCGATGGCCACGTTAATTTGATTGATTCCCTGAGCCTGTTCCGCAGAACCCGCCGCTATCTCACTGACCAGTTCCGCGACCAGATCGGAGTTCCTGGCCACCTGGGTAAAGGCATCATTGGTTTCATATAATAATTCCGACCCTTCTTTCACCCTCCTGGTGGTATCTTCAATCATCTCCGCGGTATTCTTGGCTGCTTCGGCCGCCCTGAGGGCCAGGTTACGGACTTCTTGGGCCACCACTGCAAATCCGGCCCCGGCCTCACCCGCCCGGGCCGCCTCTACGGCCGCATTCAAGGCCAGCAAATTGGTTTGGAAGGCAATTTCGTCAATGGTTTTGACAATCCTGACCGTCTGTTCGCTGGACCGGGTGATCTCGGTCATGGACTGGGTCAACTGGTTCATGGAATTGTTGGCCATGGCTACTATTTTTCCGGCCGCTTGCATCAGTTTATCGGCTTCATTGGCGCTGTCGGCGTTCCGCTTAATCATGGCCGACATTTCCTCCATGCCGGATGATGTTTCTTCGATGGAGGCTGATTGTTGAGAGGCGCCCTCAGCCAGAGAATGACCAGCCGTGGAGACCTGGACGGAAGCGGAGGCGACCTGGTTGGCAGCTTCATTCAGCCCGATAATTATCCGTCTGATTGGCTTGGTAATGCTGAAGGTAATTAGCAGGGCGACCATCAGACCCAGCACTGCGGCCGTGGGTAGTCCGATGACCATCATCCGGGAGGTCAGAGACAGGTCCGAGGTGGCCTCTGACGAGATCGTAAGTGTTTCAGCCATGCCTTTTTCGGCGATGGCTTTGGCCGCGTCAAGAACGTCCATGGCCACGGCGCCCCGCTTTTGGTGGAGTTCTTGTTGAGCCGACCAGTTATGGACCAGGTTGGTCAGGGCGTTTTTGTAGGTCCGGCCGGCCTGAAGGCTTTCCTCAATTTCCCGGAGATTGATTTCCTGCCGGGTGATGGGCTTGAGATCTTGGAGTTTTTGTTCGATGCTGTCAGAAATCTTTACGGCCTCTTGGATCAACTTCGGATCGTTCAGAGCTTGAGCCTTAAAATTGGTCACTTGAATTTTATTGACCAGGCCGGTAATGTCGCCGGTCAGAATGATCTTATCCAACCGCTGCTCCAACATGCCCTTGGTCGTCCCTTCGTCGATCTCTTTTCTCATGGTTTCATATTGGCTGGTCAAGTATTCACTACAGTTTTGCATATAATCGACGGCCGCCCGGTCAAGGGTTTTCCTGATACGGGCCAATTCCTGATTTCTGGTCACGGTTTCTGCGACCATTTTTTCATACTCAACGATTCTGGCTTTTGTTTTGGTTACCGCCTCCCTCAGCAACGTCAAGTGTGGCGACTTGGCGACCAGGTCGCCGGCTTCCACCATGTATCGCTTGACCAGAGTCAGGTTTTTTTCGGTCTCGGCCAGATAACTTTCATTCTCGCTCAAGGCATAGCCCCGCATGGCCAGCATGGTCGAGTGGGCGGATCTCTCCAGGTTGTTGGCGATGGCCACTTCCGGTACGAATGCTTTAGATAGCTTCTCGGAACTACTTTTGACCCGACCCATGTGCCACACTGCCACACCGCCCAGGACGCAGGCGATCACGATAAAGGCGCTAAAAGCTCCTCCGATTTTTGTCCCTAATTTCGGATTGTACATTGGAAAACTCCCATTGTCGGACACTTAAGAAATGAGCCCCCCTCCACCCGTGTGATGTTAGAAGTGGTTATCGGCCCTGAAAATGTTTAGAGATGTTAATAGATCGGGGTGCCTGCAGGACTGAGACAAGATGCAGGCGGTCTGACTTCTACTTATAACTGCAAGGCAATCCTGGTTGCATGGCATAATTCTAGGCGGTGGCGGCATAACCGCAGTATTGCGGTTGTCCATTTCGGGCACTGATGGTCAGGCATTTTTTGATCACCTCCACGACATCTTGAAGATCGCCATCTGCATAAGTCATGTAGCGCGGATACAAAGCATGACCCACCGCCACAGTATTCTCTTCTTTGTCAGGGAGAATAAGGATCATTTTGACATCCAGGAGAAGATCACGAATAAGCAATAACCCCAACAAATCCTCCTTACTGTCGGTAAACACGATGCCGAGTGTCATGTCCTTAAGGGGTTGACGAAGCCGGCGTGACATATCATCCATAGTGCGACAAATGTCGAGGTCTGACTTAGGAACCAGAGCTTCAATCTCTGACCGGAGCCGTCCCGCAAGACCATCATCAGTTTTGGCGTAGAATAGCAGATTCATATTCGATCCTCATTTCAACCGGTATGCTTGAGCTTAATAACAGGAGCCGGGTGGCACTTCGACCAGATAGTTTTTGATGTGTTGAGTTAAGTGCTGTGATTCACATGTGGTCAAGCAGATCCGATTACCTGTTTCTTTATCAACAAACATGCCAACTATCCGGGTGGCCGGGCCGGAAAATATTAGTTGAATTATGCCGGAAGGATGGAGATGGGTGCCTGGCGAAATCAGACGAGGGCGGGTCGAACCGTTATACGGGGTGCGGGACTCAGGATTGAAAACGGGGATGACGTTTTGTTTGTTTGAGGCTACGGCGTAAGCTGCATATTGCTTAAATTTTAATTTGTTAGGCAAACTGGAGGGCGTCCGGAGAGAGAAATGAAGGCTTCCCGAGGCAGTCCTGAAAGAAAGAATGATTCTTTAAAAGAGGAAAAGGGAGTCACTGCCGGAGATTAATAGAGATTTTAATTTGGCTGAAAACAAGCCTGACCAGAAATGTATCCGCAGATTTCGCAGATGAACGCAGATGGAAAAGACCCACAGACCTATTTGGGCCCGAATCTGCGCGAATCGGCCCAATCTGCGGATTTAATTATGGCCTTGATGGCTAATAGCGTAGCATACTCGTCGAACTCAGGTTATCATACGAATAAAGGTGAATCGTTTTCTTTATCAAGGCTGGTAGTAGGGGATATCGTATTTTTTCAGCAGGACGTACAAACGGGATCTGGAAATAGCGCATATTTTAGCGGCCTTATCCGTATCCCTGGCGGCAGCCTGCATCACGTCTTGAAAATATTGCTTTTCGAAGGCGGCCCGGGCCTCCCGTAAAGGAGGTAAGTTTTCCTTATCATAGGTCTCTTTACGCGTATGATCTGGGGATAGTCTATCTAATTTGCTGATATTTTCCGGAGAATCCTTTTGGAGGGCGACGCGGGCGGCCTCAATTCGGATATTTATAGGTAAATGGTTTGGAAATAAAGAAATATCCCCTTTAGCCGCGATAATGGCCGTTTCCAAAGTATTGATCAATTCCCGCACGTTTCCCGGCCAATTGTAAGCCGCCAGGGTCTCCAGGAAGTCCGGCGGCGTGGATTTAACTGGAATGCCGAATCGCTCGCACAACTTGGGGACATAGTGTAAGACCATTTCTTTGATATCGACGACCCTGTTTCTTAATGGCGGTAGAGTAATCACAAAAGATTTCAGGCGGTACAACAGGTCTTGCCGGAATTTTCCTTCTTGGACCATCTGATCCAGATCACGGTTGGTGGCGGCCAGCAATCTGAAGTCGCTCTTGATTTCTCTATTCAGGCCCAGAGGCCGAAAATGTCGTTCTTGAAGAACGCGGAGGAACGATTTCTGAATGGATAACGGAAGCTCACCAACCTCATCTAAAAACAAGGTGCCGCCGTCAGCTTCCTTGATCAGCCCCATTTGGGCCCTATCAGCTCCGGTGTACGCGCCCTTTTCGTGCCCGAACAGGATGCCTTCGACCAAAGACTCAGGAAGCGCGGCGCAATCCACCACGACGAAGTTTTTGCCTGCGCGGGGACTGTTGTCGTGAATGGCGTGGGCGACAACTTCCTTGCCGGAGCCGGTCTCGCCGGCGATCAGGACCGCAGTATCACTTGATGCCGCCTGAGCTACCTGTTCAAAACAGGCTTGCATTTGCATACTGGTTCCGATTATGTTATTATTTTTTAATAATGACAACGGCTTAGATGATGTTTTTTCCTTTCGGTAGTCCAGCGCTCTAGTCAGAGGCAAGACAATATTATTTAATGAAGAGCCCTTTTCTATATAGCTCCAGGCGCCGCTCTTGATGGCCAGTTCAGCTCCGTCTGGATCACCGACACCGGTGATAATGATTACTTCCGGATTGGAAGCTGTTTGGCGGATTCTCGGCAGAGCATCTAATCCATTTCCGTCGGGCAGTTTTACATCGAGAAAGACCACGTCGAATTCTTTCGAGTAAGCTTCCCGCAGGCCATCCATTAGAGAATAGGCAGAAATGGTTTGATGGCCCATTCTGGTTAGTTTACTCGTAATTATGTTGCATGTATCCTTATGATCATCAATAACCAAAATTCTTGCCATAATGTCCCCTATCTATCCGGCTGTTCAGGTGAATCAGAGGTGGTCGAGCGGATTCAGTTGATATGACGTCTAAGTTTAGATTTTGCGTTCCCCATTAAGCCGGCCCAAAAGCACAACGCTAAGGCGCCGTAGGCGTCTTCTCTTGGTTTTGGTGAGGGGCAAAGAACTGTCTGGCTGTCAGGGCCGGTTCAACCCAACTCTTGAAAAACTCAATTCTACCTTCAATTATGGATGTGGACCGCCAGGGTAAAAAACAGTTGAATTTAGCTTTTTTGCCGGGGGAAAGGGTCTCCACGTCAAAATAGAGCGTGGTGTCATTGATCGCAGCCCTAAAAACAGGTTTGGTAAAAGTAAGGTCGGATGAATTGATCACCAGACCGGATAGATTGGCCCCTTCTGAACCCGGCTCTAGACGGAGTTCGGCCAGATAGAAAATATTATCGAGAACCTGGACAGTATTCCTTTTAAGATCGATTATCCCTCGATTGACCGCTTCACGGATGGACCCGCTTTTGATAACACCCTCGATTTTATTATAATCTTCCACAAATCCATGCATGTCATCAATGACTTTTTGATTTTCGGCCGTGACTTTAGCGCCTTTGATCATCACCCCCCGCAATTTTGCCTGCGCCGTGTTGATTTGACTCATCAAAGGAATATTATTCTTTATGTACATGACAAGCAACGTAGCAATCAGGATGGATAAGGTCATGGAAAATAATCCCAGGCGATAAATAATCTTTAGTTGAGCTTCGTCAGGGACCTGTAAGCCACCCCACTTGATCACCTTCGTCTGTACCTTGGGTAGCTCCTTAAGCGGGGTGCGCACGGTGACGTCACGGATGGTCAGCTTCGGTCTATCAATCGGAAAGGGTGGAGGTGGCGGCTCGGGATATGTGGTGTCGGAATCCGAGCCCGGCAGGGAGTCTAAATCCGATTCGGCCGACTCGGCCATTTCCAAGCTTAATTCAGGTGCTGCGGCTGCAAGCTCCGTCTCCGTAAACTCCATTTCCGATTCTTCAACACCTGTTGGCAGTTCCCATTCGATTTCAGACTGGGCTTCGGAAGATGCCTGCGGCTCAGGCTCCAGGGATATCTCTTCGGCCTCCACCACCAGATCAGGACTCTCGGAAACTGGGAGGGCAAATTCCGCGGACGGGTGGTCGGGCTCCATTTCCAAAGCATAGTCTACGAGCGGCGGCTCCGAAAATTCTGGGGTGATTATAGAAATTGATTCCTGTTCGGCCATGATTCCGGATTCGTCCGCCATCAGTTCCAGACCACCTGGATATGAATCATCCGTGGCCAATGGAAGAATGAAATCTTCTTGAAGACCTCCTTCCAGAGGACCTACATCCATAGGCAACAAGCCGGAATCATCCTGGATATAATCCTCCACCAGGGTTGGCCCGTCGTAAATTATCGACTCCCCGGTGACAGGTGGTGCTTCATCCGCCAGGCCGTCTTCGGCTGCTTCGCCGTCTTCGGCCAGTTCATCCGCGGTGCGCTTCCCTCGAATTTCATCGATGGCGCGGGCCGCTTCCAGAACGAGATACATCCAGTCTTTAGTGATCGGCGGAGTGTTGGGGACGGGGAGGGTTATGGTCTCAAACGCCCCATTTTCCCAAGATAATATGGTATTAAACGCGTCTTCGCCGGATAGCCGGCCATAGGTGGCGTGGGTGATTTGACCCTTATCGATAAAGATGTGCCCAACCTTTTTGTCCTCTGTGACCTTTATCGTGGTGGTCATAGAAGACTGGCAGGTCATCTGGATGAGGTCGGTTAAGCTGATATTGGATAGAGTGCCGCGAAAGCCCTTGTCACTATTCATAAAGGCTCACCTGGTTATACCGTGGGCGGCATTGCCGTCCGGGAATCGTCTTATTTTCAGTGGTCATTGGAGCAACGCTGCAACGGCGACGGACCTCTGCGAAAAAACTAAGGGAGACACCGTCTCGCCGGGATAAAGCACGGCCTGGTCTTGATAGGCGCCCTGGTCGGGCCGGCGGTAAACCTCCAGACAACCGGCGACCAGGTTAATCAACCAGTATTCCGGGATATTATTCCGGGCATACAATCCTTTCTTGACGCCACGGTCAAAATAAAGGGAACTGTCGGCCACTTCCACCACCAAAACAGCAGTGGTGGGATGGTGCTGACGATAGTCGGAGAAGTTTCCAGGCACCACGGCCACATCCGGTTCGGGTTCAGAATCCATATCTAAAGCCAGCGGCATTTGTCCCCGGACGTCATAATCTCCGCAGATCAACTGTGTTAACATTTTTTCAACGGCCCTGACGGTAGTGGCATGAAGACTGCTTTGTGGAGTCAGGCGATAAATGTCTCCCTCTATCAATTCCAGCCGTTCTTCGGGATGAAAAATCCCGGCTGGAACCATCTTCTCGTATTCCTGTCTGGTCCACTGACGGACTTGGCTAGATGGGGAAAGCACGGCGACCCCCCGGCTGATTTTGACTGAGGTGAAATACAAAGGACGCAACATGACGGAGATTAGGGGTGATGCGTCCTTTGTGGTTTTGGGTAACTTTTGTTCTATAACCGTCCCGGCTGCCATGGGCCGGACTTAAGCAGGGAAAACCTGTTTCGCCGTGGCGCCCAACTGACCGAGGTTGCGGACCACGTGAATCCCGGCTGCTTGAAAAGCCGCCACTTTGTCCTCAGCTCGGCCGCTTCGGCCGGCAATGATGGCTCCGGCATGGCCCATCCTTTTCCCGGGAGGGGCGGTCTGACCAGCCACAAAGCCGATGACCGGTTTTTTAAGATTGGCTTTGACGAATTCTGCAGCCTCTTCTTCGGATGAGCCGCCGATCTCACCGATAACGATCACGCCGGAGGTATCTTTATCTTCACCAAACCTGGCCAACAATTCGATGAAGGCCAATCCGATGATCGGATCGCCACCGATTCCGATACAGGTGGACTGGCCCAGACCCTGGCGAGTGAGTTGGCCGACCACTTCGTAGGTCAGGGTGCCGCTTCGGGAGATGACTCCAATGGAGCCCGGTTTGTGGATATCTCCAGGCATAATGCCCACTTTAGTTTTACCGGGAGAAATGATGCCGGGGCAATTCGGGCCGATTAACACGGCCTCTGTTCCTTGTAGATATTTTTTGGCCGCAATCATGTCAATAGTTGGAATTCCTTCAGTAATACAAACGATTACTTTGATCCCGGCCGCCGCGGCTTCCATAATGGCGTCAGCGGCAAAGGCGGGGGGGACAAAGATGATGGCCGTATTGGCCTGCGCATGTTCCACCGAATCGATGACTTGATTGTAAATAGGGATTCCCCCCAGGGTCTGGCCTTGCTTGCCTGGAGTAACCCCGGCCACAACTTTGGTGCCGTAAGCTAGCATCTGGTTGGTATGGAATGAACCTTCGCGGCCGGTAATGCCTTGAACCACCACTCTGGTGTTTTCGTCGACTATAATGCTCATTTAACTCGCCCTCCCGACAATTTTGGTGACCATTTCCGCGGCGTCGAGGATGGTGTTGGCCACGGTGAAATTGAGACCGGAGTTTTTCAACATCTCTTGGCCTTTATCCACGTTCGTCCCCTCCAACCTGACAATTAGCGGCACTTCCACGCCAATTTTTTCCGCCGCCTCAATGACTCCCTGGGCCAGGATGTCACACCTGAGAATGCCGCCGAAGATGTTGATCAAGATCCCCTTGACCCGAGGGTCTTCCAAGATAATGCGAAATCCATTTCTGATCATGTCAGTGCTGGCTCCGCCGCCAACGTCCAAAAAGTTAGCTGGTTCGGCTCCGGCCAACTTGATTACGTCCATGGTGGCCATGGCCAAACCGGCGCCGTTGACCATGCAGCCGATATTTCCATCTAATCGAATATAGTTAAGATTATATTTTCCTGCTTCCAACTCCAGCGGGTCGGCTTCGGTCGGGTCGATCAAGTCCTTAAGTTCCGGATGCCGGAACAACGCGTTATCATCAAACGCAACTTTGGCGTCGAGGGCGATCAACCGATCATCTTTGGTGACGACCAGGGGGTTTATTTCGACCATGGAACAGTCCAGGGCCAGAAACATGCGGTATAGGGCTTGTACTGTTTTGACGAAACGGCCCACCGCACCGCCTTGAAGGTCCAGGGCGTAGGCCAGGTTCCGGGCTTGAAATCCCAGCAACCCCTGGCCGAGGTCGACGACTTCTTTCTTGATGGCTCCGGGATTCTTGGCCGCGACTTCTTCAATATCCATCCCGCCGGAGGCGCTGGCGATAACCACTGGGGCCTCTTGGGCCCGGTCGATAACGATGCCTAAGTATAATTCTGATGCGATTCCAAGACCTTCTTCAATTAAGACCTTGTTCACCTCTTTGCCTTCGGGGCCTGTTTGGTGGGTGATCAATTTGGACCCGATCATTTGTTTGGCGATGTTATAGACTTCATCAAGCGAAGACACCACTTTTACTCCCCCACCTTTTCCTCGTCCCCCGGCGTGGATCTGGGCCTTTACCACATACATGTTGCTATCCAATCTCTGGGCTACTTCTCTGGCTTCGTCGGCCGAGGAGGCCACAAATCCGTCGGGCACCGGCAAGCCGTGTTTCCGGAACAGTTCCTTAGCTTGATACTCGTGAATTTTCATGGTGACCTCTCTTCTGAAAGTCTCGTGTTATCTTTTGGTTGGATGCGAAAGCCGCTTGAAGATCTATATTTATATCTCAACTAGTTGTAAACAGCAAGAATAAAATGAAGATCAATGGCTGTGGGAGGCATTCATTCTGGCTTGTTGCATGTTACTTGTTGCCGGTTACCGCGGTCGCGTCGAAAATGTCTTTCATCGCCTGGGAAGCGCAGTCCTGGAGCGCCTGACTCATAGCCGCGGCCAGCCCGG
>JADFXY010000050.1:13214-13734 GCA_015233355.1 Deltaproteobacteria bacterium
TTGCCGGGTAATTGTCTCGGCCCAGACGACTGATCGGTCGGAACTGCGGCCAAGCTCCAACTCCAGCCGGATTTCAGCATAGGTCCCGGCCGGGGAGTTGACTTGTTCAAACCGTTTCAGCCAACCTCTAAGTACGAAATCTGTTTGATCGGCATGAGCAAGCTCTGTCACTCGGTTAAAAACACGGCCAGCCTTGAACGCGTGTATGAGCACGTCGGTGACCATCGTGTCGGGCTGAGTCTCCCAGCGGTAAAATGGATAGACATCCACCTGATGGGTTGAATCCCGGTAAACTATATTAGTCTGTCGAAGCAACGGAATGGACTTGATCCGGTCCACGGCCAGGGTGTAATTGGCGGTCTTTAATCCGGTGGCCGGCGCCGCAGGTGGGTCATAGACGATCCGGAAAAATTTGTCCTTGGGGACGCTGCCGCAAGCACTCAAGGCCAGGGTCAAGATGACGGAAATACTTATGAGACATTTTGGTTTCATTTTCTTACCTGGTTATATTTTTTGTAAT
>JADFXY010000050.1:13789-16625 GCA_015233355.1 Deltaproteobacteria bacterium
CAGGGCCGTTCTTTCAACGATCCGGTCAGTGATCTGAGGTTGTCGGAGGTTTCGGCCAGGTTCTCGACAATCTGTTCCAGATTACGGCTATTGCCCTGAATCTCTTGCTTTAGCAGGATGCTCAATTTATCGATATTTTTTGAGGTATCGGCGACACTCTGTTTAATGGTGGTCAGGGTGAGCCGGACTTCGGGACCATTTTCCTTGACCAGACCATCTAATCCGGCGACTAACAATTCCATCCGGTTTAGCACAGTCTGGGATTTTGCCAGGGTCTTGACCAATTCACGCTTGATCTCGTTACTATGAGCCTCCAATTTGGACGACAAGCCCCCCGCTCCTTTGAGGGTGGATTTCAGCACCTGGGAAATTTCTCCCACCTGGCGGTCGATTTGCTTTAGGGCTTTGGTGCCGTCGATAAGCAGCAAGTCGGTATTATCTAAGATATTATTAAGTTTAGACAGGTTCCGGTCGTTGACAAAAAGGTTGACCCGTGCAATCAGGGCCTCTAGGGCTTGAACACCTTCGGCGGCCTTGGCCATTATCTGATCCAGATCCATGGACTCTTTAACCGGGATGATGCTGCCGGGAGGCAATGTCTTGGAACCGGCCCGGTCCAACTCCAACAACAGAAAGGTATCTCCCACCAGCCCCGTTCGGGCAATGGAGGCCTTGGTTCCCTGGTAAATGGGACTACCCTGGTTTATTCCGATGGACAATTTGACCTTGGAGTTATCATCAGGGGAAATCCTAATGTCCATGACCCGGCCGATGGGCAACCCGGATAGTTTTACCGGCGAGCCGGGATTCAATCCGGTGGTGTTTTTGAAGTAAGAGGTGTAGATGTCAAATTTTTGGCCCAGCACCCCACCCCCGATGGCGATCATGAACGCACCAAGGATACCGACGCCCAAGAGGATAATGAGTCCGGCTTTTACTTCCTCGCCCTTATATTTCATCTTATTCCTTTTTGAAGAACAGAACTGTCACTGTTTGGTGTTTATTTTTTCGTTTATCCACAGTTTAAGGCTTCAAGGAATTGGTCGGTCCGGGAGGCATCCCCTTCCGGTTCCCGTTCGATAAATTGTCTGACCCGGGGAATAGATGAGGCTTTGATTTCTTCGACGGTTCCGTCAAAAATCACCAGTCCCTTGTCCATCATGACAATCCGGTCGGCAATTTTGAATACGGACGGCAACTCGTGGGTGACCACGATGATGCTCATCTTAAAGGTTTTTTTCAGCTTGAGGATCAAATCATCCAGGCCCGCGGCGGTTATTGGGTCCAACCCGGCCGAGGGTTCATCAAAGAACAGCACTTCCGGATCCATGGATATGGCCCGGGCTAAGCCGGCCCGCTTTTTCATCCCACCGGACAGTTGGCTGGGCATGAAGTCTTCATACCCCGACAACCCGACCAGTCCTATCTTGATTTTGGACATGATTTTGATGGTCGCATCGTTAAGTGCGGTGTGTTCCCGTAAGGGGAGAGAGACATTTTCTTCAATGGTCATGGAATTGAATAGGGCCGCGCTTTGGAACAAAACACCGGTTTTTAACCGGATCTCCAGGAGCTCGTCATCATTTAACCTGGTGATGTCTTTGGATTTAACGAGTACCTGGCCGGAGGTCGGCCGGAGCAGCCCCAGCATGGTTCTAAGCAATGTGCTCTTGCCGCATCCACTCCCGCCCAAGACAACCAGAATTTCTGCCGGAAAGACGCGCAAGCTGACGCCGTCCAAAATTTTTCTCGGGCCATAATGGACAACCAGATCTCTGACTTCGATGGCGGCAATTGAAGGATCTTGATTATGGTTAGGTAAATGCGTCATAGAGTTTTGGGTTAAGCTTGTTGAACGGATGAAGAAGAATGTAAGATATCGATCCCGGACGGCCCTAACCAGATGATCAGGTAAAAATGTAGGATAACGTGGTAAAAAAACAATCTGCCAATATAATTAAGAAGATAGAGGTGACCACCGAAGAAGTGGTCCGTTCCCCCACGCTGGTGGCGCCCCCCTCCACCAGAAAACCTTGGTGAACCCCGACTAAGGTGATGATACAAGCAAAAGACAGGCTCTTGACCAGCCCCCCGACAATATCTTTCATGGCCACAGCCCGGAGGGTTTGTTGATAATAGACCCCCGCGTCCAGTCCCAGACTGGCTACTCCAATTACCCCACCGGCCACCATCCCTGTCAGATCGGCCAGGAGGGTCAGGCAAGGCAGCATTAGCAACATGGCCATAAATTTTGGAACGACCAAAAATTTGATGGGATTGAGGCCCATAGTGACCAGGGCGTCGATCTCTTCAGCCACCTTCATGGACCCGATCTCGGCGGTAAAAGCTGCGCCGCTTCGTCCCGCTACGATTATGGCCGTGAGCATGGGACCAAGTTCCCGGGCAATGGATAGGCTCACCAGGTCAGCCACGTAAACCATGGCCCCGATCCGGCGCAGTTGGTAAGCGGCCTGCAACGCCAGGATCATGCCGATGCAGAAGGCGATGACCGCCACGATGGGGATGGAGTTAAACCCTACCGCCGTCATTTCATGGATCAGGCTCCCGACCCGAACGCCCTTTTTAAAGGACCCGATGGTCAGCCAGTAGGCGGTTTGGTTGATTAGTCGCGCGGCCTGGTGTAAATTGGCTACGGCTTTTCCCGCCCAATGGCCAATGTATCCAAGCAAGTACCTGACCATACATGCCTTCAGAAATCGGCCAGGGCTTCTTCCACCGTGGCATAGATATTAAATACCGTGTCTAACCTGGCGAATCGAAATACTTCCAGGGTATCCGGGCCCAAGGCGGCTAATTTCAATTTGCCCCGATTCTT
>JADFXY010000510.1:0-2977 GCA_015233355.1 Deltaproteobacteria bacterium
TTTGATGATGGTCGTCACGGTATTGATGATATTTTTTATCAATCTCTCGTTCAATTCTCTTAATTCTTCAACAAGTTGTTCTAATTGATATTCTCTTGCTTCAATCTTGACCATCATCAAACCCACCGCCTCGGCTATCCGGCGAATGCTCTCAGGCCGGTCCGGTGTGGTCAAGTCCATGATATCCTGCAAGTAGCTTCCTTTGGCGATGGCTTCAATGATTCCGACGAGCTTATCGGTCAGATCCACAGGGGACGGGTCCATGTGATTTATCCTTTTCGTTTTAGCCGACAAAAGAATCTGCTGAAATCATAAGCTTGTCTTCGCGTGCAGTGATTCCGCAGTTACCGCCGAATCAAAAAACACCTACACAATAATGATCCTTGAAATGGACTCATGAAACCTCATCGCCCTCCCCTTCCCTCATAGTTCCCGGCCTGATACTCTCTGAAGCATCAGGTTCGGTTTTCCCGCTGAACGATGACGATTCAAGAAATGATCCGGCCAAGAGTTTGCCGAACAAACCAGCCCCATCGGCTTTGGTCAGCGCGGCTAAGCTTGCCGTGAGTCCTGGTTGATTATCGAAAGAGAGAGAAATGGTCCATTTGTTTCCCTCAAAAAAGGGAGGGGGCTTTAAAGTCACTTGAGGTAGAGACCGGATAGTCGCGGTTAACCTGTGGTAGGTCTCTTCCGCCTGGGTAAGCCGTGGAAAGAGCTTATTTTTAATCCAGCGCCGCCACCGTTCCGCTTTAGTCGGCTGATCTATCCGGGAATCGTCGAGGATGGCCATGGAATCCGGGCAGGTAATCAGGTCATGGCCGGCTTGGTTTTCCCGCCGGGATAAAATATTTATATTCTCAATTATTTCTTTTTGGGTATTATGATTGTAGCCCAACGCTGAAATAACGTTGAATAAGGCCAACCTATCTGAAGGGTTCAATTTGGCCAGAGACAGAGCGTTCTCCCGGTTGAGTTTGCCTTTGCCCAAGGCCTGGATAAGGACTTCTTCCAGATTGGCCAGCGTCAGATATCGTCTCAAGATTTCTGGATTGGGGTTCAGCCCCAGCATGGGGAGGAACTCAGCGGTTAAGCGGGAAGATTCAAAATGGATCGACAACCTGGCCAGGAGTAAGGCCCGTTCGGCTTCGTTAAAGGCTGACCCGAGGGCATGGTTGGCCGCGGCCATGACCAGGGCATCACGATCGGGAAGCCCGGCCGGCCACAATAAGGCCGGGAAACCGTTTATGTCCAGTTGCCGGTAAGCTGCAATTCTTTCAAATCCAATAACGACTTGATGCAGAGCGTTCTCTCGGGTTCTTAAATGAACCGGGGGGAGTGTTCCGGCGGCGTGAACCACCGCCTGAGGCACCGGTGTCTCCTGACCGAAAGAAATGACAAATGTTCGATCGGTTTGATCTACCTCGGTCAGGGATAAATTAACATACCTGGGTTCATGATCAAATAAAGAAACGGGCATCTGTCGTCACTATGTTGTAACAATCAAAAAGGAAAGGGAAAATGACCTCTTTCGGAGATGTCGTCTCGGGCCGGGGGTGCTTAAGAAAATTTAGCCGGCGAATGTCATCTTCAGTCGACGGAGGTGCCCCGCAGCATTAAGTATCGCTTTAAGTATTACATGATAATCTATGTAAATTAAATTGATTAACCATCATCTCGTCAGCCGCAGAAGGGCTTCTTGATATTTCTCGGCCGTTTTTTCGATGATCTCAAGTGGTAACTCAGGCGCGGGAGGGGTCTTGCCCCAGTGCAGGGACTCCAGATAGTCGCGCAAGAACTGCTTGTCGAAGCTTGCTTGGGGACCACCGGGGCGGTATTGATCTTTAGGCCAGAACCTGGATGAGTCTGGAGTCAAGACCTCGTCAATCAAGATCAATTCCCCATTCCGAAGGCCGAATTCAAATTTGGTATCGGCGATGATTATGCCTTTTTGAAGGGCCAACTCGGCGGCTTTCCGGTATAAAGCCAGGCTGACCCGAGACACCTGAGCGAACAGTTCGGTCCCAATCAGGTCTGCAGCTTGCCGAGAGGTGATATTTTCGTCGTGCTGCCCTTCTTGTGCCTTGGTTGACGGAGTAAAAATCGGTTCGGGTAATTGTTCCGACTCCAGTAACTTGCCCGGCAAATGGATACCGCAGACCTGGCCGGTTTTTTGATATTCCTTCCAACCGGAGCCGGAAAGATAACCCCTGACGATGCACTCAATGGCCAGTGGCTCGGCTTTAACCACCAGCATACTCCGGTCGGCCAGAATCTCCGCATAGGGCTGACATGCTGCCGGGTAATCCTTAGGATTCATAGACACAAGGTGGTTTTTTATCAGATCGGAGGTCATATCGAACCAGAATTTAGAAATCTGGGTCAGGACCCTGCCCTTCCCTGGAATGGCTTGGGCCATCACCACATCAAAGGCCGAGATGCGGTCGGATGCGACGATTAGAAGATGGTCATCCAGGTCATAGATATCCCGGACTTTTCCTCGACCAACAAGCTTTAGCCCATCAAAGTTCGTGGTCACTACCGGTGTTTCTGGCACGGCTTCATCTCCATCAGGTTTAAACAACGATTATGGATATGGTCGTCTGAGACCGGATTCCAACATAGTCTGGATTCGCCCTGTCCGGCGAAGGTGATGTTGGTGTTTGAATTGATTTGTTCGGTTGACGTTAACGGCGCGAAGATATCAATCTCAACCTTCAAAGTCAATCAAAGACTTATTTTTCAAGATATTGTTGACAGATGGATCAAAAAATAGTACATTAAAAAGATGTGTTCAGATACTCGTTAAAAACGATTTACTCAAAGATTTTATTAGCTATTTCAGGAGGTAACCAAATGTCACAGGATCTATCGGCGCCGGCGCCAAACCCGGTTAAAATCTTCGACACCACCTTCCGGGACGCCCATCAATCACTTTTTTCCACCCGGATGCTGACCGAAGATATGTTGCCCATCGCAG
>JADFXY010000511.1:0-2960 GCA_015233355.1 Deltaproteobacteria bacterium
TCGCAGATGACCACAATATCAGGCTGGACGACCGTGTCGACCTGGTTATCCGCCTCGTCGCCTTTGGGCAGCCGGACGTCAAATGGGGCGGCAGCTATCCGACACGGGGTATGGGACAAGAAGTTGTAAATTTGGGCTGACAGGGCCATGGAAATGAATTGATGCCGGGCTGACGGCGCCGGTGACATATTATAGAGAGCGCCATCGATGAGTTCCCACCGCTCGTCGTCATCCCAGGCCAGATAGTCGCGGTAGGTGTATCTTTCGTTATTTGATGCGGCTAATGACATAAGATATCCTTCTTCTGCGATTTGCGGATAACTACATTGAAGGTTCGGCCGCGGATATTGGCCCGGCTGGAAGAAAGGGGAACGATGGAACGTCTGCCCGGCCACCGGGTTGCCGGCCGGATAGGTTGACTATACTCCATTTGAAGGAATTAGGCTATGAAATTTTACCAACATGGCGATGGTCATTCAGGGCTGAAAGGTCTCCGGTGACATCTTTTTGGGACGGGGATGACGAAAGTTTTGGGGGCTCTAATTTCAGTTGATAAGTTATCCAATAGTTGATAAGGTCAACCAATCACTGCATGGGAAAAGCGTTCTTTTGGCCCGACCATGTCCGGCCCGGTCTCAATAACCGGTCCAGGCGGGAGAGCCAACCGGGTTGGGTGTGAGGATTGGCAGGATGACGAGTGAAGATAACCTGTCTCTTGATGGAAAACTAATCAGAAGGGGAGGATGTGCGATGAAGAAAATTTTCTATTTAAATCTTTTGGTCTTGTCATTTTTGGCCGCCCACGTCTTTGGCTACGCGGCTTATGCTCAGGAGCCAATCATCCTTGGGGTACCCACCTCCACTGGTTTTATAGAAGGGAAAGAGGCGCTTAAAGCTGTGAACCTGGCCGTAGAGGAAATTAATGCCAAAGGCGGCGTCAAGGTCGGCCCGGTTAAGAGACCGTTGAAGGTTGAATCCATCGACATTCGTGACGCCGCGCCCGGGGTCCCGGTTCCCGAGGCCTTGTTAGGGCTGGAAAAAATCATTTTAGAAAAGAAACCTACGGCATTATTGGTCGGCCCATTCCGCTCCGAAGCACTCGTAGCCGGGATGGATTTGATCATTAAATACAAGGTCCCGACCCTGGCGACGATAGCCATGTCACCCGCATCTGAAGACAAGATCAAAAAGGAACCTGACAAATACAAATATATTTTCCGGACCTGTCTGAATGCCAAATTTTTGGTCAAGTATCTGATCGGCACCATGTCTTTCATTCACAAGGAGTTTGGGTTCAATAAGGTGTATATCATGAACCAGGATGTGGCCTGGGCCAGAAAAACCGCCGAGCTGATTACCAAGAATTACTTCGAAAAGGCGGGTTGGACAGTCCTGGGGGAAGAATCCTATCCCACGGGGACCTCCGATTTCTCTTCTTCCTTGGGCAAGGCGCGGGAAAAGGGCGCCCAGGTGATTTTACCTATATTTGATATGCCCCAGAGCGGGATCCTGGTCAAGCAATGGAATTCGATGAAGCTGCCCTGCTTGATGGCCGGGTTCATTTCGCCCTTGACCGGCCCGGGCGCCTGGAAGACATTTGACGGAAAGATTGGTGGAGCGATCAATTGCAACTTTGAATTAGGGAGCGCCATCGCTTCGGCTAAAGTCCCCATGTCCAAGAAATTTGAAGAGGCCTACCAGAAAAAGTGGGGGGCGTCAGTGGAGGCGGGGCACGGTCCGGCGCCTTCTTATGAATCCGTTTATATTTTGGCTGAAGCCATTGAGCGGGCCGGGAGTGTGGAACCGGACGCAGTTGTGGCTGAATTGAAGAAAACGGATCGACTGGGAGTTATGGGCCGGATCAAGTTTGATGAAGGTCAGCAGGTTATCTACGACCTGGATCCGGAGAAGGCGGCGCTGGCTTGTGTTTTTCAATGGACCGATGCCGGCGGCCGGGTGATCGTCTATCCCGAATCTATTGCCGAGGGAAAGATCATGTTACCACCTGGGCTGAAACCGGCTAAGTAGCAAGGCCATAACTGCCGCTTCTGCGAGCACCGGTTGCCGGTTGCTTGCTGCTTACTCGTTGAACACGACCTATCACAAGCAACAAGTGACCAGCAACCAGGCCTCATCGCAAAAGGAAAATTATAACCTCTCGAGGTACAACTAAAAAATAATAGCATGGTTGAAGGGATAGGTATGAGACTCGAAGACTTTCCACAGGACATCCAACCCCATTTGATACCCCAGGTGGGGGGTGATTTGATCTACCGCTGCTTAGGCTGTGGGGCAGAATTTTCCGTAGATGAACTTTGGTATACTTGCCCAGCCTGCTCCGGGGTATTCATGATCATTGACCGCAGTTTTGATGTCTTAAAGAAGAAGGATGGCTGGCTGTGGCAAAAAATCTTTGATTACCGGAAGATGCTGAATCTTCCTGCGGTTAAAGGTATTTTCCGGTATCAAGAGCTGGTCGGGCCGAACATCCCTTTGTCGGACGTGGTCTATTTAGGCGAGGGACACACCCCGTTGGTTAAGGCAAATGTCCCTTTGGAGACGGCGGTTGGAGCACATTTCTACTATAAGAATGATGGGCAGAACCCCTCAGCCTCGTTTAAGGATCGGGGTATGGCTGTGGCCCTGAGTTTTATCAATCACCTGGTTAAGAAAAAGGGATTGTCCAATCTCCTGTCAATTTGTGCTTCCACCGGGGATACTTCAGCTTCGGCCGCGCTATATTCGGCTTATCTGGCCGGGGTGGTCAAATCTTCAGTGCTGTTACCACACGGAAAGGTTACCCCGCAACAATTGGCCCAGCCTCTGGGTAGTGGAGCTAATGTTTTTGAGGTTCCCGGGGTATTCGACGATTGCATGAAGATCGTGGAGAATCTGGCCGACAATTACCACGTGGCTCTGCTCAACTCCAAAAACGCCTGGCGGATCAAAGGGCAGGAATC
>JADFXY010000512.1:0-2957 GCA_015233355.1 Deltaproteobacteria bacterium
GTGGAAACCGTGTGGAAAAGCATAACCCCCAAGAGAAAAAATTGCTAAGCCTCATGTTCGTGACGCCGATCAGATTCGACCAAAGCTTTCCTCCTTCGGGCCGCCGCCACCAGTCCTACCGCCCACGAAGGCGTACCCAAGGCGTGAAGATGGACATAGGTGGCCAGCACGTTCTTGTAGCAGATACCGTCCCGCTTGTCCCCCAGCCCGTGCCCCTTTTTCAATCGAAACACCGTCAGCACCGTCTGAGCCGGCCATTCCAAGACGTGAGAATAGTGGAATTCATGGCCCTTCAGGCAACTCCCCGTCTCAAAATAGGGATTATCCCCGTCCACCTCCACCACGGCATAACCGTGGCCCTGGGGTTTTTTTTCCAGGCCGAAAATCAGGGGCAAGACCCCGGCCATGGGATAGGTTTGGCCATCGATGAGCAGGCTCCGGCCCAGGTACATCAATCCACCGCATTCGGCATACACCGGAAGTCCGGACTCCACCGCGGCTACCACCGAGGCCCGAAAGGAACGGTTTTGAGCCAGGATGGCCGCATGGGTTTCGGGAAAACCTCCTCCGATATACAGGGCATCCACCGGAGGAAGAATCTCTTCGCATAGGGGACTGATGTCCAACACTTTGGCCCCTAACTGAGACAACGCCTCGATATTGTCCGGATAATAGAACTGGAAAGCCGTATCCCGAAACACACCGATTACCGGTGGCGGGGTCCCGGAATCAACTTCCGGTCTGGAAACAGACGTAACCGGCCGCAGCGGAGGAGCACTTGAAGCCAGATCCCAGAGTCGATCCAGATCCACATGGGAAGCCACAACTTGCCCCATTTTTTCCAACGAAGACACCACCTGGGGGTGTTCGTGGCAGGGGACTAATCCCATGTGCCGCTCCGGGAAGCTGTTCTGGGGCAATTTAGGTATCGCCCCCAGGACCGGAACTCCGGTGTAGGTTTCGATGGCCGAGCGCAGGACGGATTCATGGCGGCCTTTCAGCACCTGATTCAGTAAAACCGCCTTGAGTTCCACCTGGGGATCGAGGTTGAGGCAGCCCAAGACCATGGCCGCGGCCGTCCGGGTGGTCTTAACACAATCCACCACCAAGGCCACCGGCGCCTTCAGAGTCTTAGCCAGTTCGGCCGTACTGTAGGCCCCGTGAGCATCAACGCCGTCGTAGAGACCCCGGTTACCTTCGATAACGGCCCCATCCGCCGCCCGAACCCGACGGGCGAACGAGTCAAGGATGACTTCCCAGGACATCAAAAAGGGATCCAAATTATGACAAGGGCGGCCGCCGGCCATGGCCAGCCATCCGGCATCGATGTAGTCCGGACCCTTCTTAAACGGGACGATGTCCAGGCCGCGGTTTCTGAGGGCGCGGATCAGCCCGAGAGTCAGAGTGGTCTTGCCTCCGCCGCCTCTTAAAGCCGCGATAATCAACCTGGGACAAAACAGATCATGTGGCATTATATTGCGATATTTTATCTTATAAGTGCATATAGTTTACGGATGATGGGCCGGATATCCGGACCGGGACGGGCTGATATTTCGATTGACGATAACCCGGCTTCTTGTTGACCGCAATCAGGTCTCGGGGCAAGTGGTGGCACGTTTGATCAAGGTGACGACATTCCCGGCGTCATTATATCTGATCTCGTCGAAATTGATCCGAGCCAGCAGGATTCCCCGGCCGTGATTCAGCAGTTCCATCGGGTCCATTTCTTCAAGCTCTCCGATCTTACTGCGCCAATCGAATCCAGGGCCGTTGTCTTTAACAACCACTTTTATCCTGGTTCTGTTAATATGCGAAATGACCTTGACTGTTCTGGACTTAAAGGCGGCATAACACTTTCTTTCGGTGATCGCGTCCAGGTAGGTATTCGTTTCAATAAGCCGGGTCTTCTCATCAAAATTAATCTCTAAGTTGCCATGTTCCATGGCATTCAAGATGATCTCATAAAGTCCGATGGATAAGCCGCTCAATTCCTCCACCTTGACGATGTTGGAGGCGCACGACAGGGCCTGGTTCACCACCCCGAAAATCTTGTCCAGGTCGTTCTTGATTTCTAAGACCATCCATTCCTGGACCACGGAGGAACGGTCCGGGGAGGTTCTCAGTTGTTGCTTAATGGTCCGGGCGATTCTGGTGACGACGTCTTTAATGTGATCAAGGGCAAAAGGCTTCTTGATGTAATTGGCCGCGCCCTCCCGCAGTGCGGTAATGGCCAGGTTCTCGTTGCCGTGGGCCGTCATGGTGATCACGAAGGTCAAGGGATTGAGTTTCCTGATCTCCTTTAAGAGCTCTATGCCGTTGAGTTGTGGCATCATGACATCGGTGAGGACGATGGGGTAGCTATCCCGCTTGAATAGTTCCAATGCCTGTAGCCCATCAGAGGCTGTGGTCACGGGAAAACCCCACTTATTCAGGACCTTGGTGATCAATTTCAAGATAGCCGGATCGTCATCGACCACAAGAATCTTCATTTCATTCATGCACTGGGTACCTTATACTGGATAAGACCGTCTAAGCGGGGTTGGCCGGCCATGCACAGCCGGTCCACAATCATTAGTTACGGTCTGTTGTAACGTATCGGCGGTTGGTTATCCAACTTGAGTCGTAATTCTCTTGATCCACCACGACTCTATTACCACCAAGGCTTTTGGCTCGATAGAGCGCCGCATCGGTGCTCTGGTAGAATGATTTGGCATCGAGGCCGGGATAATATCCTGCTACGCCTATGCTGATAGTCGTCTCCCCCAGGTGAGCCGCTTCGTAGGAGGCACGCAACCGTTCGGCCAAAGATGATGCTTCTCTTATCTTGGCCTCCGGGACGATAACGGCAAATTCATCCCCGCCGACCCGGAAGGCCGAATCAACATTTCGGCGAACGTTTCCGTTCAAAATTCGGCCTAGCTCAGCCAGTGCCGCGTCGCCCTCCAAGTGTCCGAAAG
>JADFXY010000513.1:0-2953 GCA_015233355.1 Deltaproteobacteria bacterium
GCAGATCTCCTATTACGGTATTATCGAGTGGGGGCTTCGGAATCCTATCGCCTTGAGTGCCCACAAGGATGTCTAATAAAGAGGAAGGATTAACCGGCTTAATCAAAATGGCGTCCAGATGAACGTCTGTCGCCGCGGCCAGGAGGTCTTCCCGACAAGAAGCCGTAACCATGACGATTACCGGTGGGTGACAGGTATTGAACTGAAATGTCTCTTCCTGAATATATCGGGCCACGTCAAGCCCGTCGAGGCCGGGCATTTTCCAGTCAAGTAAATACAGCTCGAAGGGTTTTCCCTTAAGACGGGCCTCCGACGCTTTTTCCAAAGCCTCAGCTCCCGACCTGGCCGTTACAACCTCGAAGCTCCACGACCGGAGGATATCTTTCAAAATCAGGAGGGATGTTTCCACATCATCCACGACCAGAACCGTCTTGGGTTTCAGATCCAGGGGGCCTCTTTTGGCCGGTATGGCCCGGCCGAGGTGCAAGAGTACTGTAAAATTAAAGGTGCTGCCCTGGTCAAGGGCGCTTTTTACTTTTATTGCTCCTCCCATGAGCTCCACGATACGCCGGCTGATGGCCAGACCGAGACCAGTGCCGCCGAACTTACGGGTGGTGCCTCCGTCGGCTTGAGTGAAGGGCAGAAAGAGCCGTTCCAACTGATCGCCGGCCAACCCGATACCGGTATCCCGGACGGAGAAATTCAGCAGGACCTGGTTCTGGAATTTTCCTAGTAATTCCGTTTTGATATGAATTTCGCCCTGCCGGGTAAACTTTACGGCATTGCCGACCAGGTTGTTTAATACCTGTCCCAGGCGCAGCGGATCCCCTCTCAGATTTAAAGGCACATCAGGCTTTACCTCAAAGAAGATTTCCAATCCCTGTTCCTCGGCCTTGGCCGAAAAAAGGTTGGCCACATTTTCTAGAATATCTTCCAGATTAAATTCCGTATCCTCCAGATCGAGACGCCCTGCTTCGATCTTGGAGTAATCTAGAATGTCGTTGAGTATGTTCAGCAACGCCCTGGATGAACTCAGGATACTCCGCAAGTAGTCTTGCTGCCTGGTATTGAGATCAGTGTCTTGCAGCAACAAGGTCAGCCCGATCACGGCATTAAGCGGGGTTCGGATTTCATGGCTCATGTTGGCCAGGAATTCACTCTTTGATCGGCTGGCTGCTTCCGCCGTCTCTTTGGCCTCAAGCAGCTCCTGTTCACTCCTGATGCGGACAACCATCTTCCACACCGCATCCAAAAGGAGTGTGAGTTGCAGGACATCGGTCTGGTCATAGACGGCCTCTTTGTTGGCCACACCCACAACTGCTACGATCTTTTCCTGACTGAATATCGGCACGGTCAAAAACCGGTGAAGCGTTGCGTGGCCTTCCGGGTATCCTTTCTTGAGGGGATGATAAGCCGGAAAATCGTTCAGGAGTATCGTTTTTCCCTGCCTGACCGCTTCGCCCCAGATTCCCGTTTTTGCAAGGTCATAGAGGGCCTTGGGTGCGGTGATTGAACATTCTTTCATGACCTCTTTCGAATAAGAATTAAGGGTGAACTCCTGTTTGACGTCATCATAATGATAGATGTAGCCGATTTGGCTGTGCGTGATGCCGATGGCCGCCTCCAGGGCCTGATCCAACAATTCATTAATATTATCAGTGTTTGACTGTGTGATCCCGACGATGCTTTCCAATCTTTTTTCGTTCGTCCTAATCTGATCTTCCACTAACTTGCGCTCGGTAATGTCCCGGATCATGCCCACAAGGAACTGGTTTCCGGCAGTGGCGGTAAATGCAACCTTTTTTGTGATGATCGTGAGAGTTCTTCCCGATGCATTCGTGAAGGTTTCCTCGTTGATATTCTCCTGGTTCGTAAGGAATACAGCCTCATCTTTTTCCCAAAATACGTCAGCTTCATGTTTGGGAAAAAAGTCGTAATCAGACTTACTAATCAGGGTCTCACGGCTGAGTTCCATCAGATTGCAGAAAGCATCGTTAAGCAATAGCCAGTGGTGCTGGTGGAAGACAATATGATCAACCAACAGGTGGCCAGGGAGTTTTTGGAAAAAGCCGGCCTGGTTGTGGACATTGCGGTTGACGGTTATGAGGCTGTGGAGAAGGTGAAACTGACCGATTACGATGTCGTCCTGATGGATCTCCAGATGCCTCGGATGGACGGTTTCGAGGCCACAAGGCTCATCCGCTATCTGGACCAGGGCAAAGATTTGCCCATTATCGCTATGACCGCCGCGGCGATGAAACAGGACAGGCAGAGAACTAAGTCGGCAGGGATGAACGGTCATGTGGCCAAGCCCATCGACCCGGAAGAACTGATAGAAACATTGCTTGCCTGGATCAAGCCTCGCAATTGTGCCGTGGATGAAGTTACGGCTGTTTCATCGGAATCGGGAGATTTAACCGTTCCTCCCATAAATGTTCCAGGATTCGACATGGCCGGTCTACTGGCCCGTGTCGGCGGCAATGCCGGCGCCCTGGCCGGGATATTCAAGAGTTTTGAGAGAGAATTCGCCGGCCTGACCCAGGACCTGGACGCCCTGATGACGGGAGGGGCCTATGAACAAGCCGCCTGGTTGATTCATAGCATCAAAGGTGCGGCAGGCAATATTGGAGCAACCGAATTACATCAGACGGCCAGGGTTCTCGAAAATGAGCTTTATGCCGGTACGGCTGTATCCCGCCCGGACTTCGAGTCGGCTTTGGCCCGGGTTCTCAATGCCATTACAACTTCTCTGGACCAGCCCGGAAAAAATGAGAAAAAAGGGGAACACGATTCGACGCAGATATCGAGCGTCCTTCAACAAGTATCAATGATTCTGAGACAATATGAAATTGTGTCGACTGACGTGATGCAAACCCTGTCCGGCATTCTCAAGGAATTGAATGTGCCCAATCACCTGATCGATGCACTGGAGCTTCAGGTAAATATGTTCGAC
>JADFXY010000514.1:0-2945 GCA_015233355.1 Deltaproteobacteria bacterium
TCCTGATCGTTATCCTCCTGACTGTTCAAGCCATAAGCCTGACGAAGTTAAGGGTATATTATAAGCAGACGGAAGACATCCAACGCACCATTCCATTACCGCCGGAAAATTTTCTTAAACTCATCAGGTTGGAATTTAGTGGACTACTGTCTGACATTATCTTCATCCAGGCCCAGGAGACGTTGGGTAACCGCAAGACCAAAGAGATAACCCCCGAGACGGCCGGTCAGGTGATGTCTCTGATTGAGCGGACTGTGGCCATCGATCCATATTTTCTTGACCCATACTATCTGTCCCAGGCGTTTGTTTGGTATTCCAGAGGGCCGGATGAAATCAGACGAATCAATCAGTTGTTGATCTCCGGGGCAGGATATCGCACCTTGGACCCGGATTTGCTTTTCTACGCAGGGTTCAACTACTATTTCTTCTTAAAAGAATACAGGCAGGCAGGTGACTTGTTTAGTCAAGCCGCCAAAATCCCCGGGGGGTGGACCGGGCTGGCCGGACTGGCCGCGAAAATGTATCAGAAGGGCCGTGACACAGCGTCCGGCATCGTCCTGCTTAAGAGTATGCTCCTCAGGACTACGGATAAGGAAATTCGTAAATATCTCGAAATCAGGTTAGACCAGTACCAAAAAATGTATTATTTGGAATCGGCAGTTAAAGTCTACCAGGAAAGATTTATGATTCCCCCTCGGCATATAGAGGAATTGGTCGCCGCCGATATCATTCCATCCATTCCCGTCCTCCCCAAAGGACAAAAATTTTATCTGGATATCCAAGGCAATGTCGACATTGAAAAAGAAGCTGCTCCCAAAAGCAAGAGCATTGACAAGTAGATTTTCCATATTCCTCCCGTATACCCTGATCACCCTCTTGGCCGCCATTGCTTACGCCCCGTCTTTCAACGTCCCATTTATATTTGATGATATAACAAACATCTGCGATAAGGCCATAATCTATAATCCGGGAAGCTTGAAGGATTTCTTCTTCTCCAACCGGCCGGTGGCCGATCTGGTCTCCTGGTTGAATTACCAAACAGCCTACCTGAATGTAAAATGGTATCATCTCACTAACCTGGCCATCTACTTGATTACCGGATTCATTTTTTTCCACATCTTGGTTAAAACGATTTACCGGGAAGGACTGCTGGAGCGGTTGGGAAGCCGGCGGGACTGGGTCGCGGTTATCCTGACTCTGCTTTTCATGGTCCTGCCGGTCCATACCCAGGCCATTACCTACATCGTCCAGGGTCGCATGACCGGCCTGGCCACCATGTTTTATTTGGCCGGCCTGGCATTGTTTATGGCTGGAGTGGAGCGCCGGGAAGGCTACCGAAGCCGGCTTTATTACCTGGGTTCCTGGTCTAGCTTGCTGCTGGCCATGGGGAGCAAAGAGATCGCCATTACTGCCCCGGCTATGATTTTATTGTATGATTTGTTTTTCGTCTCCAGATGGGACCTGTCACGCCTGGCCAGGCGGAAATGGGTTCACCTGGCGCTGTTTTCAACCATTGGGTACGTTATCTGGCTCCAGTTCCATTTTAATTATGGTCCATCCGTCGGAGTGGGACTAAAGGAGGCTTCTGCGGCTTCCGGGACGATCAGCGTTAAACCATTTAATTATTTGATAAGCCAGTTTGAAATAATCATATATTACCTTAAACTACTGGTCTGGCCCACCGGGCTTAGATTGGATTATTATTGGCTTCCGGCCAAAAATATAACCGAGTTTAGGGTCTGGGGGAGTTTCCTCCTCATTCTCGGTGCGGTCATCTTCGCGGTCAGGTCATCCAAACGAAACCGGTTAATGTCGTTTGGCATCTTCTGGTATTTTATCACGTTATCGCCCGAGTCCAGCTTTATCCCCCTGGCCGATCTTGTTTTTGAACACCGAGTCTATCTGCCGTCGGTGGGGTATATTTTTTTTCTGGCCGGGTTGGCCGATGAACTGCTCAAGTTGCCGGCCGTGACAAGGCGCCTTAAAGTGGTATTGACGTCGGTCGTCTTGATCCTGACCATCTATTCCGGGCTGACCTTTTCCAGAAACCTGATGTGGACCGACCCGTTAGCCTTCTGGGAAGATAACGTCGCTAAATCTTCCGGTCTTTTTCGTCCACTGAGCAATCTGGGAGCCATTTATTTAATCCAAAATCGGGTTGAAGACGCCCGGCGGACCACGGAACAGGCCGTATCCGTAAAGCCTCATTCCATCGCTTTGTCAAATCTGGGTTTGATCTATAGCCGCCTGGGCCAACCACAACGAGCCAAGGCTATACTTGAGCAGGCCCTAAAGATGAACCCTAATAACGCTGGTGCCTTAGTCAATCTGGCGTGGGAAATACACGAGCAAGGCGACACCCGGCAGGCCATTGAGCTGGCGGAAAAAGCCATAAAAAATGAGCCGCGGCTAACCAACGCGTATGTTGCCCTGGCCAGGATGTGGGTGGCGCTGGGATCCGAAGAGAAAGCCGTGGCTGTGCTCCGTCAGGCCCTCCATAATAACCCCAAAAATCATCTAATCTTTGACGAGTTAGGCCATACTTACAAAGACATGGGGCTGATTTCGCAAGCCAGGGAAAACTTTTTGAAAGCGATTAAGATCACACCCGATTTCAAAGAAGGCCGGATCGCCTTAATTGACATCTACAAGTCTGAGGGTGATGTCCTCTCCGCCGTAAAGGAATATTTGGCGTTGTTGGGATGGATGCCGGAAGACGCCGACGTCCTCAGTGGCCTGGGGGCAATGTACATTTCCATGTATGAACTTCCTCAGGCCGAAAAAATCTTGCTTAAGGCTTATAAATTGCATCCGGATCATCAAGAAACGACTTACAACCTGGGGACATTGTATTTCACGCTGGGTCAACTCGATTTGGCGACAGAATTATATCTAAAGACATTAACTCAGATTACTACCCAGGAAAAACTGAGCGAAGTTCTAAA
>JADFXY010000515.1:0-2932 GCA_015233355.1 Deltaproteobacteria bacterium
GGATAGTGTAGAAAATCGTCAAAATGCGGAGCCACCCTTTTCCGGATAAAATGTGGATATAGACACCCGAGAAAAAATAACAACCGGCCGGCTGTCATTTCATAGCTTTTGGTTGATGATGTCGAGTTTTTCTCATGCCGGGATAAAAGATGCGCACCCTATGCTGTGATCGCCCATCATTAGTGATTGTGGTCTTAATCTGCGTCATCTTTTTTCCTGCCTGGGTCGGGCAGACGGCTACGCTTGATCATCCTATGGTGATAACTGACAGCGAGAACCGGTATCCTTTAGGCCGGCATCTGACTTACCTCGAAGACAAAGATAATAACCGGTCCATTCAGGATGTCGCCTCAGCGTCTTTGGCCGAGGCTTTTAGGCCCGCCAGGGAAGAAATTCCCAACTTCGGTTTGACCAAATCAGGTTTCTGGATCAAGATCAACCTGATCTACTCGCCTGTCCATAACCGGGCTGAGCGGGAATGGTTATTGGAGGTCGGCTATCCGTTGCTCCACCATGTTGACCTCTACCAGTCCGACCCGAGCGGCCGATTTGAGGTCAGACGAGCCGGCGCCATTTTCCCATTCAGCCACCGGGAAGTCAGTCACCGGAACTTCATCTTCCGCCTGAAACTGGCCCCGGGACAGCCGCAGACCATATATCTGCATATCAGGTCGGAAAGTTCCGTCCAGATTCCCTTGAACTTGTGGTCGCCCGTGGCCCTGGCGGAAGAGGTGGCCACCGCTCAATTCGGTTTCGGCATCTATTACGGCATCATGCTGGTCATGCTTCTATACAACCTGTTTCTTTTCCTGTCTATCCGAGATATCACCTATCTTTATTACATCCTATACATCTTTGGCTATGGTTTTTTCCAATTCTCTCTGGGGGGGCATGGATACGCCTATATCTGGCCCAATTCCCCATGGTGGGCGGCCCATTCCATTCCTTTCTTCATCGGAGTCGCCACATTCTTCGGAGTCCAATTCACCAGATTGTTTCTCCAGACCAGGGAACATGTCCCCCGGTTGGATCGAGCCTTAAATTTTATCAGGGCCTGGGCGGTGTTGGTCGTATTCTTGGCCTTGGTCTTGGATTATGCCATCTCCATCAGGTTTGCGACCTTATTGGCTATGTTTGCGGCCATTACAATCGTAACTACAGGTATTATAACTTATATTAGGGGCGTCCATGCCGCCAGATACTTTCTTCTGGCCTGGTTTGCCTTTATGTGCGGGATGATTGCCTATGCCCTTAAGACATTTGCCATTATACCCGCCAACTTCATCACCACATATGTGATCCAGATTGGCTCGGCCATGGAGGTCATCCTCCTCTCGCTAGGATTGGGAGACCGCATCAATACCGAACGAAAGGAAAAATTTTCGGCTCAACAAATAGCCTTGCGGACCCAGGAAAGACTGGTGGAAACACTCCGGGAGGCCGACAAGCTCAAAACTGAATTTTTGATGAACACTGAAAAAAAGGTGGAGGAACGGACACAAGAACTCCAGGCCACGCTGAAGGAAATTGAAACCAAGAATACTGTTCTTCAAGAGACATTTAAGCAACTGCAAGAGGCCAAAGAAGCAACGGAATCGGCCAACAAACGTCTACAAGAGCTGGACCAGTTGAAATCGACCTTCCTTTCTTCAGTCTCGCATGAACTTCGGACTCCGCTGACCTCAGTACTGGGTTTTGCCAAGTTGATCCGAAAGGACTTTCTGAAGCTGTTTCAACCCCTGGTGGTTGGTGATGCCAAAAGGACGCTGAAAGCTGATAAGGTTGACGAAGGCTTGGGTATTATTATCCGGGAAGGCGAACGGTTGATGCGATTGATAAATGATGTCTTGGATCTGGCCAAGATAGAGGCGGGAAAAATTGAGTGGCGTGATTCGGCCGTGTCCCTGGCTGAAGTGGCCCGGGAAGCCGGGCAGGCGGTCAGTGGCCACTTCTTGCTCAACCCGGCCGTCCGGTTGATCATCGAGACTGATGAAAATCTGCCGTCCGTCAACGCGGACCGGGACAGGATCATCCAGGTCGTGATTAATTTATTAAACAATGCCGCAAAATTTACAATAGAAGGCGAGGTCGTTGTCTCTGTGGCGGTCGTCCCGCCCGGATTGGTCCGGGTTAGTGTCCGGGATACCGGGATGGGTATTCCGCCGCAAGATTTAGACAGGGTCTTTGATCAGTTTCATCAGGTCTACACCGGGGAGGTCAGTCGTGAAAGGCCCATCGGGACGGGATTAGGGTTAACCATTTGCCGGCAGATTATCGAGCACTATAACGGACGTATCTGGGTTGAATCACAGCCAGGCCAGGGGAGCACCTTCAGGTTTACCTTGCCGGGCGGCCAATCCGTCAGTGAAAAGCTCAACGACTAGGAATCGGTTGTTTTTTTGAGCCAGACTCAAAAACGAGACTACGAATGGTCAATGACGGCCGGTACCCTGATGACGAAAAGCGCTCCTTTTGACAGGGTATCTTCACAAATTATCGAACCCTTCAATCTATGGGTGATAATATTGTAAATGATATGCATGCCCAAACCGCTCCTGCCGGCATGCCGGTTTGTCGTGAAGAAGGGATCAAAGATTTTATGCAGGATATTTCCGGGAATCCCTTTCCCATCATCCATGTAGCGGATGACTATGTCATCTCCATCCCTGTGGATGTGAATCTTTATGTTCCCTGCATCCGCTCCCTGATTAAAACCATGGGCGATGGAGTTCATAATCAGGTTAGTAAAAATTTGTGAGAAATCACCAGGATAGCTATCCAGCGTCAGTTCGTCGGGACAATCGACCTCTACCTGTATCTTGGTTTGCTTAAGTTCGGGATGTAAACTCAACAAGATAGCATTGATATACTCCTTGAGCCTAAATGTGCGAATGGCTTCGCTGGACTGATCGACAGCAACCTGCTTGAAGCT
>JADFXY010000516.1:0-1215 GCA_015233355.1 Deltaproteobacteria bacterium
ATATCTGAACCAACCGGTTCGCCCCATGCTAATGCCTCTTTTGCTTTTTCTTTGACCACCGGAACCCGGTATAAGGCTGGAGATCAAGCCGTTCAGAAATGTTGAATCACCGACAGCAGAACCATGTGCTGGTCCACGTCGGTGGTGGCGTCTGGAACTTGGAACAAGATGTTTCGGGCCTCGCGGCCCCACCGATATTGATAGGCCACGTCGAAGACCACGTCGCCAATCATGACCCCGCTGCCCAGGCTGAAGCCGTAGAAAGGGTTGACTGTGCCCTGAGCCGGTTGAGGATCATAGAAAATTCCGGCCCGAGCGGGGATAATGGTTTTTTCTAGGATGAATAGATATTCACCGCCGATTCTGATCTGGTGGGTGGCCGGAACATCTGCCAGGCTTTGGGGGAGGTCGGCGATGGGGCTGAAAACGTTTCCATGGGAATCACGCATCAGGTGTTGCGCCCATTCCGTCCTGTAAATATCGGCCGATAAGGTCAGCCTATCCGAAAGGCGGAAGGCCGTCCCCAAGCCGTAAGACAGAGGGAAGTCCAGTTCAATGTCTTCGTCATTCATGTCCGTCTTCGACGGAGCGGGTGGATCAATGAATTGATCGGCCGACTTAAAGGTCCGGGTTAGTTTCATGGTAAAAGGGGTCTTGACCACCGCTCCGAGGGTAAACCATTTGTTCACGTTCCAGAGTGCGCCGAGATGATAGTTGATCCCGAACAAGTCATGATATCGTTCTTCATAGACCGTGGCGGTCTGTTGGGTGAACTTCCCAGGAAAGGTGACCTCTGAGGTAAAGGATAGCTTTCTGGTCCAGTCATTTTTCCAGAACAGTTTGTCCGTCCACACATTAACCGCCACCCCCAGTGAAAATCCACTTGTAATCTCTACGGCAAAAGCCGGAGAAAGCGCCCTTAGGCTGCCTCGTCCTTCAAAGGTGTAGGCCGCGCGGGAAATGAAAGGATCGCCACCAATGACGCCCTCTTGTTTATAATTATACTTAATGTCTTTGTTCAGATCATAAAGGTTTTGAAAATTTAGCGAAACAACCATGTTTCGTTCCAAAAAATAAAACGGATAGGCCGCGCTCAGGTAATTAAGATCCACATTGTTAAAGCTGTTCCGGCCATTGGACTCCGGATGTTCTCGCGAAGAATTGATCTCTGTTTGCCACCAACCCGCACCGACAATAGATATCTCGGGCCTCTCC
>JADFXY010000516.1:1326-2931 GCA_015233355.1 Deltaproteobacteria bacterium
GCTATGTGCATGGAAGGATTGACCTGGGCTTCAGCCGGGAGGATGTTCCAAACCGCCACAATATAGCCTAACCCCAAGGCCAGCATCAACACCTCCAGACCGCGGCTCGGGAGGCGCCCGGCGAAGGCTGAGCACCCCCTAACAGGTTTATCCCCCAACCCTAATTTCGTTTCTACCTGTCTCATGTCCACCCCTCACAGCGATTCCCATCGACTCTATTAGGGCTATTTAAACGAGAAAGAAACCTTGGAAGCATCTCCAATCAACTGACTCTTTCCAGGCAGGGTAAGTTGCATCTGCCAGGCATAATCTCCGGCGGGAAGAGCCGGAAGAATCAGGTTTTCAAAAGGCGGCAAAATAAAATTCACAATGTTAAGGCCCTTGGGAAATAGCAAATTAGACACCACCGGCTTTGCCGTGGGAGAAAAGCCAGGATAATATAGGGTCGTGCCGGTGGGGAGACTAATTGAGATGTAGACGTCGGCGTTGATGTCGGGCGACTGATTGGACACATTGGCACTTAATGTCATCGGTGTGCCGGCGGAAAAGGTGGTCCCGTTCAGACCCAGGCCGTATTGGGGGACGGTAGGGTTCAAAACTAAATCGATTTCTTGGACGGCGCCGGTGTCAATCACAATTCCGGTCTGGGTCGTGCCCTGGTAATTGGTTAAGCTGTAGCTGACATCAGCCTTGCCCGCGGGCGCGGTGATGAAATAGAGACCGTCGGTGGTAAATCCATGGGCCCCGATAGTGGTATCCACCGCCACTCCGGTTAAACGCTGGTTGGTAAAAGCATCCGTCACCAGACCGCCCAGGACCCCGGTGCCGCTTCCTTTGGCTACAGTCCAGAAATTGACGGCGTCGCTGCAGTCGGTTTTAACGCTATAAGTGTATTTGCCCGCGGCGGCCTGGGGCACACTCACTTCCGCGTCGCCGGATGAAACATCTACGGTCTGATAAAGGGAGCCATCAGGTTTATAGATTGTAGCCAGGGTCTTGCAGGCCGCCCGTCTGGTCGCGGAATTAGTTACCGGCGGGTGTAAGCTGATATGAACCGTCAGGGTTTGCCCGGTGATCTGATTGCTGAAATCACCACCGACCGGCGCGGCCGAGGTAACCGCAGCCGTAGCCTGGTGACCTATGGACAGGGTGACTGGAGCGCGGTCGGTAAATCCCATCTTGTCCAGCGCGGTGATGACGATGTTTTTCGAGCCCACCGAAGTCCCCTTCTTGGCCGTAATGGTCGTGCCATAACTGTGGCTGGGGACCGGAGTTGGGGCTGGAGTCATCGGATTGTCTGAATTGTCATTCTGATATCTTTGTCTTCCGTTCTGGCCGTCGGAGTCGAACATTATGGCGGGCAACGGCTCGTATGGATTTCCGCCGATGGGCGAGAGATCGGCCGTAACCTGGGCAATCGCGGCCACCCCATTAGGATGGGAGACGGTCACCGTTAATTTGGACTGAGTGACTTCGTCATCCAGGATGCTGTTCGGGTTGGCGATTACGGACGAGAGGGAGGGCTTAATCGGGGTGAGCACCATCGTCATTTGAATGACTTGCCCGGCAGAGACGGCAGCATTCGCCGATCTGGAGATGTATCCG
>JADFXY010000517.1:0-2930 GCA_015233355.1 Deltaproteobacteria bacterium
TCTCCCGCTCATTGAAGCCGATGGAAAAGGAGTGCCTGGTTTCTCCGGGATACAGGTTGTGGATCAGGGCCGCGATCAGGGAGGAATCGAGGCCGCCGCTCAAATAAAACCCCACCGGTACGTCCGCGATGAGCCGGTACTTGACTGACTGACGGAGCAATTCATCGAGCTGCTCCACATATTCAGCTTCGGAGGTCCGATACTCCGTCTCCGACTCTTCGGGATAAGTCAGGTCCCAGTATTCGGCGACCTTGACCTGGCCGCCGGCGACCAGAACGTAGTGGCCCGGCTTGAGGCTGGATATGCCCTTAAACATGGTCCGGGGACTGACCAGACCGGGAAAGGAGAAGACCTGATCCAACCCGGTCAAGTCAACCTGCCGGGAGACCTGGGGATGCTTGAGGATAGCCTTGATTTCCGAGGCGAAGATCAATGACCCGTCCCGCACCGTGTAAAACAATGGGGCGATCCCGGCCTGGTCGCGGACCAGGAGAAGGGTCTGACGCTTCCGGTCAAAAATGGCGAAAGCGAACTGCCCATTGAGCTTCTTAATAAAATCCAGGCCATACTCTTCGTAAAGATGGACTAGAACCTCCACGTCACAAGTCGTATAAAATCGATGCCCCCGGGATTTTAAATCCGCGGCCAGTTCTCCATAGTTGTAGATTTCACCGTTGCAGACCGAGACCAGCGACCTGTCCTCATTAAACATGGGCTGATTACCGGTGGCCAGATCAATAATCGACAACCGCCGGAACCCGAAGCCCAGATTCTGATCCACGTGGTACCCGCAATCGTCCGGTCCGCGATGGACCAGAGCTGCAGTCATGGCCTCGATCACCTGTTGATCGACCCGAGACTGGTTGGTAAAATCATATATGCCGGTTATACCGCACAACTTATTACATCCTTTCAAGAAAAAGCTAAACACGGATGCCCGCCTGGCCGACCATCGGCGTTTTCCGGAACAACAGATCATCAACGCCGCAGAGATCCCGGAAGGTTCAACCGGCAATCCCACGCCGGTCACCACCGGCCGGAACCTGGCCTATGTTATTTATACCTCCGGCTCCACCGGAGCGCCCAAGGGCTGCCTGATCACCCATGAAAACCTGGTCCGGCTGCTGAAAAACGATGGTCACCGGTTCGATTTCGGCAGATCGGATGTCTGGATCATGGCCCATTCCTATTGTTTCGACTTTTCAGTCTGGGAGATGTACGGGGCGCTGGTCTACGGCGGCCGGGTGATCGTGCCGCTGCGGGATGATGTTCGGGATGTGACGGCATTTCTCAATTTATTAAAAAAGCATCGGGTCACGGTGTTGAACCAGACTCCCGGAGCCTTCTATAACTTGATCAAGGAGGAGCTTAATCGTTCCAACCACGGCCTGGACGCCCACCTCCGGTATGTCATCTTCGGCGGGGACCGGCTGGAGCCAACCTATCTGAAACCCTGGATTTCTGTTTATTCACCGGATAAAATACAATTAATCAACATGTACGGGATCACCGAGACGACCGTCCATGTGACATATCATCGGCTTACGGCCACGGAAATCTTGGAGGCCGGTGGGATCAGCCCCATTGGCCGCCCCTTGCCGGAGACCACCGTTTATCTGTTTGATCAACATCTAAAACTCGTTCCTCTGGGCGCGGTGGGCGAGATATTTGTCGGCGGCACCGGAGTGGGCCAGGGATACCTGAATCGCCCCGACTTAACGGCCCAAAGATTTATAGACAATCCTTACCGGCCCGGCGAGAGGCTTTATAAGTCGGGAGACCTGGGCCGATGGAATCCGGATGGCCGGCTGGAATACCTGGGACGGAATGACGACCAGGTCCAAATCCGAGGTTACCGGGTGGAACTGGGCGAAATAGAAAAGCAGCTTCTTAACCATCCTGAAGTGGCTGAGGCCGTGGTCCTGGCCAAACACCGGGACGGAGAACTCCAGGAACTGGTGGCTTACCTGGTGCCCCGGGAAAATTCCGATGAAGCAGAGGGGCTGAATGTGACCGCCTTGCGTGATTATCTGAGCCGCAATTTGCCCGACTATATGATCCCGGCGTATTTTGTCCCGCTTGACCGGCTCCCCCTGACCGCCAACGGCAAAATCGACAAAGCGGCCCTACCCCACCCCCAGGAAGCGGGACAGACCGGCTTACAACTGGGCACGGACTATCATCCCCCGCAAAATGAATCCGAAGAACTCCTGGCCGCCATCTGGGAGGCCGTGCTGGTCAGGCAACCCATCGGTATCCATGACAACTTTTTTGCCCTGGGCGGGGATTCGATCAAAGCCATCCAGATTGCCTCCCGGCTGCTTCAAAAGCAATTTAAAGTGAAATTGCGCCATATATTTGAATACCCGACCATCGCCCAGTTGGCTTGCCGGTTGACCAGCCTGGATCGAACCGTAGATCAGGACACGGTGGCGGGCCGGGTGCCGTTAACCGCCATTCAGTCTTGGTTCTGGGCGGAACATAAGACTAACCGGGAGCATTTCACTCAGGCGGTCCTCCTCGGCTCTCCGGCCGGCACGGACGCCCAAGGTCTGGCCGCAGTCCTAAAAAAAATCCAGGAGCACCATGATGCCCTGCGGATGACATACCGGGATACAGGGGAGGAACTGATTCAGGAAATCGCCGCGTTGGACTATCCGTTATCTTTTGAAATAAAAGACTTGCGGGGATTTCTCCAAACCCGTGACAAAATGGCCGCGGTCTGTGCCGCGGTGCCGGAAACTCTTGACCTGGCGGCCGGACCGATGATGAAGGTCGTCTTGTTCCGATTGGATGATGAAGACAGACTGTTGATCGTGATCCATCATTTGGTCGTGGACGGGGTGTCCTGGCGCATCCTGCTGGAAGATCTGAATCGGGGTTATGCCCAGTACCTGTCCGGTAGCCCCATCTTTTTCCCGGACAAGACC
>JADFXY010000518.1:0-2924 GCA_015233355.1 Deltaproteobacteria bacterium
TGATCCATTAAAATTTTTCCAAACGGTCCGGGACATAAACGGCGCCCAGGCCAGGTTGGATGACATCGTTTACTCCCAACTCCGGGTAACTTTAGGAAACTTTGACTTAACGGAATTGATTTCAGGCGTCCGGGGCAAAGTGATGGACGTGGTCACCAAAAACAGTGATCAAATTGCGGTAGGTTACGGCGTTAGAATCCTGGATGTCCGGATCAAGCGGGCCGATCTCCCAGCGGAGAACGAACGGCACGTCTTCGGTCGAATGGAAGCGGAACGTCATCGCCAGGCCAAAAAATATCGATCTGAAGGTGAGGAAGAATCTTTAAAACTCAAGGCCGACGCTGACCGGGAGCGGTCCGTTATCCTGGCCGAGGCCAAGCGCAAAGCCGAAGAAATCATGGGACAAGGCGATGCCGAAGCGACCAAGGTGTATGCCCAGGCCTTGCAGCAGGATCCTGAATTCTATGCCTTCTCCAGAATGCTGTCGTCTTATGACAGGGCCCTCAAATCCGACACGACATTGGTCTTGACTCCTGATTCTGAATACTTGAAATACCTTAAGTCTTCTTCTTCGGCCAAATAACGTCTTGACCCGTTAGAATCTAAAACTACTCCGGGGCTGAAATCGGCACTGGGCGTCAAAAAAGTCTTTCCTTTTGACCCCTTGATCCGACTTCAGCCCCGGTCTACTCTAATGCCCAACGAGCTCGCCTATGGAACCCAACGAATCAACCCCAAAATCTGATGGATCGGCCTCACTCAAAAAGAAGGATTCCTTTATGGACATCATCATCGTACTTTTGGTCGTGTGTGGATTTTATGCCCTAAATGTCTATATCTTACCAAAGCTGGGCATAAGTACGTGATTCAAAAACAGTTGCCGGATCGGTGATTCGGCCCCAAAAACAGAAGATATCAATAAACCGAAATCAAATACGAATCGTTAGCCGCGCCTGGTCAGGGATACGTACCGGTCCAAGCTATTCCCCGCCCCTCTATGTTTCAGTTTCCAGAATGATGAGGCTGATAGGTCGGCCGCTCCCCCATTCTCCTTAGCCTACTTCCTTGGTACGCCAACATCAGGTGTTGTAGTCTGTTAACCCGTTGACCCACCATTGTTTGGGTTGTTCTTTGGGTAAACCGGAGGAAGCGGCACGATCTACCCCCTCAGCCACACTTAAAGCAAGCTTAGACATCCATGATATGGGAAAATGGATGCGCCGTTCAGGATCATCATCATAGTTAGAATAACTTATTACATCAATACGTTCCGTCATTGGCCACGAATCTGCTCTCTCCCCCGTCCTGCCCTCGTGGACATATCCACACCTAATCTCTTTATACAGGAGGTTCGCGTAACTATGGTCCCTCAATTCCTTGAGGTTTAGCTTCTGACATTCCCCTTGAATTTCGGACTCCGATTTATCAACTTCATCGCCCCAGAGGATCTCATCTGAATTGCACTTAGGAAAAATCTTTCGTATCGCTTCACCTTTCTCATAACGCTTCCTAATTCGCAAACACGTTTCTGAGGGAAGGCTGGGTTGCCCATGACATCCGGGACCCAAAGCATTATACTTCTTAATACGTAAGAACCTTTCTAAGTGCGGTATAGTTACCCGAGTCACATTACGGTGATTTGGAGCAAAATCATTTAGCAACTGCACTCGTAAACGCCTTTCCAAAAGCGGGATGCTTACCCGAGTCACATTAAGGTAATCTGGGGCGAAATCCTTTAGCAACTGCACAAAACGAACCCTGTCTATGTAGTCGCCTGGCCACACCTCCGCCGCAAGCGCACTTAGAGTGGCGCTAAGGATAATAGCCGCGTCACCATAAGACCCGCCGCACTCACGAGCATTAAGTTTAAGTGCGATCTCGTTCTTTCTCTGCGCCCATTCCGTTCGCCAAGTATCCATGCAATTTCATCTACCTTCAGCATTACCTATTCCGCGGACAGGCGACGCTGCATCTCCGCCCAGTCGGTCTTGGCCAGGTCCACAATCCGCTTTCCGCGGTCGAATTCCAGGTGCATTCCTTCCCAGTTGGGGCGGCCGATGATCTTTTGCATCAACAGACCGTCATCGTCAAACCACCGCGGCAACAGACCGCCCAAAAAATAGCCCCGTTGCCGAAGATGCTCCACCGCAGCCGCCACCCAGGGCCAGGATAGCTTCAGCCAGACCTGGATGGTGACGACGCCCCGGCTCCGGACGGCAGCCTCTTCCTGATCCATGGCCGCGGCAAAGTCCTGACCCGCGTCATGAACGGCCAGCCGGGCCACCTGGGCGAAGTCAAAGACCTGGGTGACTATCCGAGTCTTGACCTGGCCAGGTAGTCCTTCTTGGGATGAAAGCAGATCACGGGTGTCGTCCAGGCCACCGTAGATGTATTCGAGAGCCTCCTGATAGACCTGAGGCAGATAAACAGTGTGCGGCCGGGGAATCAAGGTCATGAATTCCACCAGGTTCGATACCCGGCCGGTAGCCGACTTTTCTTTGGCATAGGCTGAAGCCGGCATGAGATCCACCTCGACGGCCTGGGTTATCCAGCCCACGGTCCGGCACGCCTTCTGAGAGAATACGTGATTTAAAACAGATTCACCATAAATTCCGGCGATCCCGAATTTCTTGGCCCCGACCTCCTGGCCGTGGATGATCATTTGGGAAAAAATACCGTGGCCCCCGCGGTACCCCGGTGCGACCACCCCAGAGCCGGATTCCCTGATGACATCGGAGGCGGCACTGCAAAACAGGGCGTTGTGGCCGACGATATCGCCTTTGGGCGTCCGGGCCACCGAAGAGATAGTCCGGCCCGCGGCATTTTCCGCGGTCAGAAGGTCAGGATCAATATATGTCTTGATCGGGTAGTCGTTCCCATAGACCATGAGGAAAAGCCCGGCCACTCCGGCGGCGTCCTCAGGG
>JADFXY010000519.1:0-2923 GCA_015233355.1 Deltaproteobacteria bacterium
AACACCCAGGGCGTTGCCGCTGGGCTAACCTAGTTCGCCACGTTGGGGATAATTTAGAATTGACCATTTATAAAAATTGCACGCCATTTTTCTACACTTGAACTTAATGGCATTGACCAGCAACTTGCAACAAGTAACCTCCCAACACGCAACACGTTCATCTCATCAGAATCACCTGGCCATCGGCGCTGAACTGCGACACATCCCGGACCATGTCCGGGGTCACGGCCAGGCGGTAGTCTTGAGGCAGAGAAAGAGATGTCTCGCTCTCGTTGGGAATGACCAGATTCAGGAAGGTTCGGGAGCTGCCCTGATATTTAGCGAACAGGGCTTTCAACTCCTTGAGCCGGTCAGGAGTCAGGGCGGTGGTCTTGATCCGGTAGACCACTGTCTTGGCCTTCTTGTACCTGGCTTCCGCCAGATCGATTATTTCGGTGACGATCAACTTGACGCCGCGGTCATCATGCTTGACTTTCCCGGTCACGAAAATAAGGCTGTCCGGAACCAGGAGTTCCTGGGACGCCGCGAAAATATCGGAGAATACCACTAACTCCATGGTGCCATAGAGATCCTCAAGGTTGACAAAGGCCATCGGGTCACCCTTCTTGGTGGTGATCCGCTTGACCGTGGCGACCATTCCTCCCAGGCTGACGAGATTATCGTCATTTTGACCGGCCACATTTTCGGTATTCACATCGGCGAATTCTTTCAGGTCTGGCTCGAATTTGTTTAATGGATGCCCGGAGATGTAGAACCCGATAGCCTCCTTCTCAAACCGGAGCTTGATACTATCCCGCCATTCCGGAACCTCAGGGAGTTTCCCGGTCTTCAGCCCGTTTTTCGATTTTTTGGCGTCAAACAAAGAGAATTGGCCGCTCTTTTTACTCTTTTGGGCTTTTTGTCCCCGATCCATGGCCTCGTCCAGGCCGTCGAAAAGCTGGGCCCGGTTGGCTCCGGAAAAGTCAAAGGCCCCGGCCTTGATCAGGTACTCCAAGACCTTTTTGTTGACCCGCCGCAGGTCGACCCGGTCGCAAAAGTCGAACAGGGAGGTGAACCCTCCGTCCTTTTCCCTGGCTTCAAAGATGGCCTCAATGGCCGCCTGACCGACCATTTTAATCCCAGCCAGGCCAAACCGGACCCGGCCGCCCACCGCGGCGAAGTTCCGGTCACTCTCATTGATGTCCGGCGGTAAAACCTCGATGCCCATGTCCCGGCAATTACCGATATAGTTGACGATTTTATCCGTGTTGCTCATTTCCGAGGTGAGCAAAGCGGCCATGAACTCCACCGTATAGTGGGTTTTAAGATAGGCCGTTTGAAAAGCGATCAGGGCATATGCGGCCGAATGGGATTTGTTGAATCCATACCCGCCGAATTTGGCCATCAGATCAAAAATCTGGGCGGCCTTCTCCAAGTCCAGTTTCTTCCGCTCCGCCCCCTCCATGAACCGGCTGCGCTGCTTTTCCATGACTTCCGGGATCTTCTTGCCCATGGCCTTGCGCAGAAAATCGGCTTCACCCATGCTGTAATCGGCCAGTAAGGCGGCAATCCGCATGACCTGTTCTTGATAAACGATGACGCCGTAGGTCTCCTTCAGCGCCTCCTCCAACTGGGGCAGGAGGTACTCAGTGACCGTCCGGCCGTGCTTCCGGTTGATGAAGTCGTCCACCATGCCCGACTCCAGCGGACCGGGACGGTAAAGAGCGACCAGGGCGATGACATCGTCGAAACACTCCGGCCGGAGCCGGGTCAGCAGGTCTTTCATCCCGGAACTTTCCAGTTGGAACACCCCGGTGGTGTCGCCCCGGCACAGCAGTTCGTAGGTCGGCTGGTCGGTCAGGTCAATATCTTCCAGCTTAAAATTGGGATCGTGATTGGCCCGAATCATCTTAACGGCGTAATCCATGACCGTCAGGGTAATCAGGCCCAGGAAGTCAAACTTGACCAGACCGACCCTCTCGACACACTTCATGTCGTACTGGGTCACAATTTCGTCGTTTGACCCCTTATAGAGCGGCAGATACTCGACAATGGACCGGTCGGAGATGACCACCCCGGCCGCGTGGGTGGAGGCGTGACGGGACAGACCTTCCAGCGTCTTGGCGATGGTCATCAGGTTCTTGACCTGGGGATCGGTGTCGACCAGTTCTTTGAGTTTCGGCTCCGCCTCTATGGCCTTGTCCAGGGTGATATTGAGCTGAGCCGGGACCAGTTTGGCGATCTTATCGACGTCGGCAAAGGGCATATTCAGCGCCCGGCCCACATCCCGGACGACCGCCTTGGCCTTCATAGAACCAAACGTAATGATCTGGGCCACCCGATCTTTGGCCTCTCCGCCATAGCGCTGCATGACATAGTGAATGACTTCTTCCCGGCCATCCTTGCAAAAATCCACGTCGACATCCGGCATCCCCATCCGTTCCACGTTGAGAAAACGCTCAAAAATGAGGTCGTACTTCAGGGGATCAAGATCGGTAATGCCCAGACTGTAGGCAGCCAGGCTACCAGCGGCGGACCCGCGGCCCGGGCCGACCGGGATGGATTTGCTCCGGGCATAGCCGATGAAATCGGAGACGATTAAGAAATAACTGGCAAAGCCCATTTTGACAATGACCGATAACTCATAGGTCAACCGCTCCCGATAGGTCGTCTCATTCTTGGCCCGAAACCCCGGGACCCGGGCTTCCTCATCGGCCAGACGTTTTTCCAGTCCGGCCCAGGCCATGCCGGTCATCCGCTCTTCCAAGACCGCATCGTCTTCGTCGGAGAACCTGGGGAAATGAAACTTACCCAGAGGCAATTTCAGATCGATCCGCTCGGCAATCCGGACCGTGTTTTCCACCGCGCCCGGAAAATCGGCGAACTCTTTAATCATTTCCCATCCAAAACTAACCGGCTTCCGGGTATCCAGACCGATAGGCAG
>JADFXY010000051.1:0-16462 GCA_015233355.1 Deltaproteobacteria bacterium
TTCAACTCAGAACCTGCTAGCCGGGTTGGGCAACCCCCACGTCGGGCAGAAATATGTCCATATAGCCGGTTCAAACGGCAAAGGCTCCGTCGCGGCCACCCTTCAGACGATGCTTACAGCCGCCGGATATCGGGTGGGGCTCTATACCTCCCCCCATTTGGTCAGGTTTAACGAGAGATTTAGAATCGGGAATACGGAGATATCCGACGCAGCGATCCTGGACATGACCAATGCCTTGATGAAAGCCATGTCGCCGGACGAACCGCCCACTTTTTTTGAAGCAGTGACGGCCATGGCCCTGGCTTATTTCAAGGAGCAGGCCGTGGACCTGGCCATCATGGAAACGGGGATGGGCGGCAGATTGGACGCGACCAACGTGATCACCCCCCAAGTCTGCACAATTACGGAAATATCATTGGAACATCAGGATCTTCTGGGTACGACTCTGAACCAGATCGCCTTCGAGAAGGCCGGGATAATTAAACCCCAGGTGCCGATCATCACCACGGCCCGTCAGCCGGCCGCCCTGGAGGTGATCGAGAAGAGATGCCACGACCTTCAGGCTCCCTTGATCAGGATCGGTCGGGATGTCCGGTACCGGGCCAACCGCAATCACGGGTTTGACTATTTTGGTTTAGAGGTGCAGTTGCGGGGCTTGGTCCCGGCCCTAAAGGGACACCACCAATTCCGGAACATGGCCGGGGCCCTGGCCACAGCCGAGGTTTTGAAGCAGCAAGGCTGGTCTCTCACTCAGGAACACCTGGTGGCCGGTCTGACCCAGGTTCAATGGCCCGGCCGGCTGGAAAAAGTCCTGGACCATCCTCCCGTCTATCTTGACGGCGCCCATAACCCCGCCGCGGCAAAGGTCCTGGCCGAGGAATTGAAAGACCTGGCCGCTGGCCGGAGTTTGACCCTGGCCCTGGGTATTATGGCGGATAAAGACAAATCCGGGATTCTAAGGCTATTGGTCCCGTTGGCGGATAATCTGATTTTGACCCGGACCGCCTATGCCCGGGCCGCGGACCCAGCCGACCTGGCCGGGTTACTACCGGCCGGCCATCATAACGTGACCATTGAGCCATCTCTGCCCCAAGCCATCGAACTGGCTATCCGGACCGCGGGTGATAACGGCTTGGCGGTCATTACCGGGTCACTGTTTACCGTGGGTGAGGCTAAGGACTACTTCTCCCGCCGTCAATTGCAACCGTTTGAGGTATATAAAAAATCATAAACAAATACCAGGGAGAGGTATCCGATGGCCGGAGAAACCCCATGATAATGATGCGACTGATTGTTTTCTTCCTGATGATGGCAGCGGCAGCCTGTTTTCCCGGCCTCGCGGCCGCTCAAAACCCGGACTTTTACGATCTGGGCGGCGGTGAACCATTCAAGATGGACTCGGATTACCTGAGTTATGATAAGATACAAGACCTCTATCGAGCAAAAGGAAATGTGAATATTACGCAGCAGAAAAAGAGCCTCACGGCTGATGAAGTGATGCTGAATAACACCAAGGGTGAAGCTCGGGCCACCGGACATGTCCGCCTGACCACGGACGACGGATACATTATGGGCGAGCAGGCCATCCTTAATCTCATCAAAAAAACCGGCTGGGTGCAACGCGGGTTGTTATTCATTAAATCGAATCACTTCTATATCAGCGGCCGGGAGGTGGAAAAGACGGGAGAGAACACCTACCATGTGGTGCAAGCCGGCCTGACCACCTGTGACGGGTCAAACCCCGTCTGGATCATCACCGGATCGGAGGCCTGGGTGACCATGGATGGATATGGGATAGTTAACGGGGCTAAACTACAAGTGCAATCATTCCCGATCATCTACCTCCCCTACTTCATTTTTCCGGCTAAGACCACCAGACAATCAGGACTCCTTGTTCCCAGCTTCACCTCTTCGTCCCGCAACGGATTCGAAATCGACGTGCCCTTTTACTGGGCTATCAACGACCAGATGGACGCCACTTTTCATCAGGATTACATGGCCAGAAGGGGCTTGATGGAGGGATTGGAGTACCGTTACGCGGCCGGGACCAGAGACCAGGGCACCTTTCGGATTTCCGGATTGAACGACCTCCAAACGGGCGACAATTTCATCGGTGACAATATCCCCCGAACCAACGACAGCCGGTGGTGGTTGCGCGGCAAGTTGAACCAAGACGCCCCCTCCGACATCCGGGTGAAGGCCGATTTTGATCTGGTCAGTGATCGGGAATTCCTGCGGGAGTTTACCTCCGGATTCAATTCCATATCCACCAATCGGGAAGATTTTCTGGAACATTTTGGGCGCGATATAGATGACAACGTGGACGAGTATCGCCAGTCCCGGGTGGTGGCGGATAAGAAAGGGGATTCTTCCATGGCCTACGGCAAGGTCTCGTACTTTCAAAAATCCACGGCAGTTTCCGATGACCCGACCGTACAGGAACTGCCCAAGGCAGGATTTATCGGGTCCCGGCTGCCGGTTATGAATGATGCCGTATACCTGAACTGGGATGCCAATGCCGCCTATTTTTGGCGTGAACAAGGGGTCAAGGCCACTCGCACGGATCTGCATCCCAGCGCATCCCTGCCTTTGCATTATAAAAATTTCCTCGACTTCGAAGGAACTCTGGGACTGAGGGAGACGGCTTATCAATTTCAAGACCGGGACAGTTCATTCGATAAATCGGATTACTACCGGCACCTTTATGATCTCACCGGAAATTTATCAACTTCCCTGTCTAAAGTCTACCCCTTCAACGTCGCTAACTTCACCAGTGTGAGGCACCAGCTCAGACCCTTTGTGACCTACCGTTTTCGGCCCGACGAAAATCCCGACCAGCCTATGAATTTTGACGGACAGGATTATCTGGATAAAGTGAACACCGTGACCTATGGCCTGGACAATATGATCATGGCCAAGCTGCTTTCCGGCGGCCAAACGAGCTACTGGGAGATGCTGCGCCTTAGGGTCAGCCAGGCCTACGATTTCACCAACGGCGACACCCCCCAGTCGGATAACCTGATGCGCTGGCGTCTGGCCAATATCAGTAAGTGGTGGCGAAACTATGAAAACGTTTTTTCCGCCTGGAACCCCCGGCCCCGGAATCAGGATGATATGTTGGCCTACCAGACTTACCTTTATAGCCGGAGCGCCGTGACAGGGGATCACCGTTCTTTTTCACCCGTCAAACTGGAAATGGAGTTCACCCCGACCACATTTATGGTCGTCAACACCGACACCTCCTATTCCACCCAGGATGATGAATTCAAGTCATTTAACTGTTCGGCTTACTTCAATGACAAACGGGGCGACATGTTGGGCGTGGATTACCGGTTTACTCAGGATCGGGTGAAAGAATTGAATACCCGGATACTGATCAAGGTGATCCAGCCCATTTCCTTGATCTACGAAAATAAAAATTCGTTTGAGGCCAACACGGAGGTGGAGAGCCGCTACGGTATCAATTACCAGGCGCAATGCTGGGGTCTTGATTTGTCCTATAGTAAGAAGGAGGAGGATACCTCCATCACCTTTGTTATCTCTCTGTTCGGTCTGGGCAACTCGGCCGGTTTCTCCAAAGGGATGTGATCACGTAGGGTGTTGCGGGGTACGGGGTCGGGGTCGGGGTTAGGGTTAGGGTTAGGGCCAATGAAGGGACCCCATGGAATGTCCGCAACTAATAGATGTTCCCCCGAAACATTTTTAATTATCCTGGTTCTTCACGCCCGCGGCGGACAAAAAAGGGGTTGCGCTAGCCGAAATTAGAAGGTAAGATAGCAGTCTTGGTTTATTGTGACTCTGTCGATAATATTAGAAGGTGCCGGAATGCTGTCACAACTTTCTACCCCTGAGATTATGGCGGCCTGTGGCCTGATCTTTGGCCCGGGAAACAACTTCTCAAACGATTTTCTAAAACAACTCCAGCCCGCCGAGCTTAAAACCATCTATCGGAGGAAGGCCCTGGAGACTCACCCCGACCGGGCCAAGGCCATGGGCCGGGATGAAGCAGAGATGACCGAACTGTTTAAAGAGGTCTCCCTGGCCTATGAACTCCTTCGGGCCGCCATTGACAATGATGAAGCAATTATTCAGAATGTCAGGCCAAAATCTCCACCTCACCGAAAGCCTCCTGCGTCCAAGCCGGCCCCCCGGCGGGAATGGCGGGACCACTCCTATTTCGGCCCCCTACCCCACCGGGAACTGCTCATCGGCCAGTTCTTGTATTACTCGGGATTCATCTCCTGGCGGGCCCTCATCGAGGCCATTACCTGGCAAAGAAAACAGCGTCCTCTAATCGGTCAACTCGCCCGGGACTGGGGTCTACTGTTACCCCAGGACATTCAATTTATCCTGTCCAACCGGGGATCCGGAGAAAAATTTGGGGACTGCGCCAAACGTTTGGGGTATCTATCCACGTTTAACATTTTGTGCTTATTGGGTAAACAGCGGCGCCTCAACCAGCCTATCGGAAGTTTTTTCATCGACCGCGGCCTGCTCACACCACAACAAATGGAAGAACTGGCCCGGAAGCAAATGCGCCATAACCAAAATATTCAAGTGGACCGGTGGCGTTTTTGATCCCTCGCATGTTTGACTATTTGGGCTACTCCTGTTGCCCGCTGCTGGTTACTCGTCTAAGATAGGATATCCAACGACGGCCCAGGGTCTCGACCATCGCCGACTTCGACCGCATAAGCATAAACGGCCCCATATTCCGTGGCAGCCGAAAAACGATTTGCCGACAGGATGCTTAACTCGTGACACTCCAAAACATATCCATCAAGAACGACAATCTGTTTCGCATCGAACATTTCCCGGAAGTCGCGTCCACCAATACCACCGTTTTAGAAAAAGCCCTGGCCGGGGAACCGGAAGGGTATGTGGCGGTGGCTATCGAGCAAACCGGGGGCAGAGGGCGACTGGGCCGCAAATGGGAAGCCCGGCCCGGCGGCTTGTGGATGTCGCTATTGCTGCGTCCGGGTGTCCCGCCGGCTGCCTGGGGAGGGCTTAACCTCATCGCCTCCCTGGCGGTGCAGCAAGCCATCCACAGCCTGACCGAACTCCCGGTGTCCATTAAGTGGCCCAATGATCTGCTCATCGACGGCAAGAAGGTTTGCGGGATGCTGATGGAGTCACATTTTGCCCCTGGAGGAAATCCTTTTCTGATCTGGGGCATCGGGGTTAATGTTCAGAATGATATCCCGGCTGAGCTGACTGATACCGCCACCTCGTTGGCCCAGGCCGGGGCGGGCGTTGCCGCGGCAGAGTTGCGGGACGGCATTTTATCTCACCTGGCCGGGCATTATAGCCGGTTCCACGATGACCCTCCCTACTTAGAAGAAATCCACCGGAATTATTTGACCCATTCGGCCACCCTGGGCAGCCGGGTCAGGGTGATCATGTCCCAAGGGCAGACCTTGACCGGCACGGCCGTGGATCTAGACCCCGAGGGTCGGTTGTGGCTGCAGACCGACACAGGGATAGAGAAAATTTTGGCCGGAGACGTGGTCCACTTGCGGCCGGAAGACATTTAAGCCTCCCTCCTCCGCACTTCGATCAAATAAAAACAATATGTTAATACCTTTAAACCAAACGGCCTCTTGCCAATTGGATTTCTATTGGGTATGTTCTCAACTTCAGCCTAAAAGCATGAGGCAAAGAACACCAAGAGAAAAAGACGGCTACTGTTTATGGCCGCGTCAATTGGGATGAAAGAAACTCTTCTGCGTCCTCTTTGGTTTCTCTACCATCCACGGCTTTGTGCTTTTTCTTGAAAATTAGAATTCGGCATCGGGTTAACCAATTTATGGCCTGGTAGGGTAAGGATTCGGCTCTTGGAGATAATCTCGAACCCGACAACGATCAACCCGCATCCCGAAACTCGACACAGGAGACATCAGATGTTGCTCATTGAAGATTTGCAGGTGGAGCTGGCCGGGAATAAGATATTGAAGCACATCGACTTAGAGATTAAACCGGGTGAGACCCATATCCTTTATGGACCGAATGGTTCAGGAAAGACATCGCTGTTGATGACCATCATGGGCTATCCCCAATACCAGGTGACCGGCGGCAAAATCATTTTCAAAGGGGTCGATATCACCGGACTGCCCATCAACGAGCGGGCGGCCTTGGGTATCGGCATGTCCTACCAGCGGCCCCCGACCATTCACGGTCTTAAAACTCGGCAACTGGTCGACATCTGCTCACAGAAAGAGATAGATGTGGAAGAATACGCTGATATGGTCAATTTCCAGGATTTTCTCGACCGTGATGTTAATGCCGGCTTTTCCGGAGGAGAAATAAAACGGTCTGAGTTGCTCCAGCTCTTAGCCCAAAATCCTGATTTGATGATGTTTGATGAGCCGGAATCCGGCGTTGACCTGGAAAACATCACCTTAGTCGGTGAAACGATTGCCATGCTGCTCGAAAAAGACGTGCTTCATTCCAATGAAAAAACAATCGCCCGGCAAAAGCGTGACCGGACCAAGATGGGCCTGATCATCACCCACACCGGCTACATCATGGACTACGTGGCCGCGGATAAGGGACAGGTGCTGTTTAACGGCATCTTGAGCTGTTCCACTAATCCTCGCGAAATTCTAAATTGTATCAGCGAGATGGGATATGAGGAATGCGTGCGATGTACTATAGAGAGGAACTAAAAAGGAAAGCGGCTGGGGCGGCGGCCAAAAAAGGGGCGCTGGGACAAGATGTCGACTTGGAACAATTCGAGAAGGCCGATGTGCCCCATGAGTATCTCCAAGAGGATGAGCTGCGTTCCCTGCCCGATGCCGAACAGAAACGTCTGGTCATGTCCGGTCTGGATCTGACGGGCAAAGAGCGTGGCGGGACCTATTTTCAAAAAGACACCGCGGTCGTCCACTGCAGCAGTAAGATGGAGGGGGTCGAGGTCATCCCGATCAAACAAGCGTTGGAACAGTGCGACTGGATCAGGGACTACTATTGGAAGTTAATATCGGTTGATACGGATAAGTATACTGCTTCCGCGGAAACGGACTTGCACAACGGATATGTCATCCGATGTCTACCGGGGCAGAAAAGCGTGTACCCGATCCAGGCCTGCCTCTATTTAGACAAAGAAGGGTTGCAGCAAACGGTCCACAATATCATTATTGCCGAAGAGGACTCGGAACTGCACATCATCACGGGATGCGCCACCTCTCCCCATGTCAAAAAAGGGGCACACGTGGGTATCTCTGAATTCTTCATCAAGAAAAATGCCAAACTCAGCTTTACCATGATCCATAACTGGGCTGAAGACATGGTCGTCCGCCCGCGGTCGGCGGCTCAGGTGGAGGAGGGAGGCCTGTTCCTGAACAACTACATTTGTATGAAGCCGGTCCGGACACTCCAAATGTACCCAACCACTTACCTTGTCGGTGACAATGCGGTCGCCCGGTACTACAGTATTATCGTTGGGTCGCCGGGTTCGGAATTTGACATCGGCGGCCGCATCTTCCTCAAAAAACCGGGCACACGGGCGGAAATCGTGGCCCGAACCATCAGTAACGGGGGGAAGATTATTGCCCGCGGTCATCTTATCGGCGAAGTCCCGGACATTAAAGCTCACTTAGAATGCAAGGGGCTGCTCTTGAAGGGTGGCCTGATTCACGCCATTCCGGAATTGGAAGGTCATTGTGACGGGGTGGAGATGTCCCATGAAGCGGCTGTGGGTAAGATCGCCCAGGAGGAGATATCGTATCTTATGTCGCGGGGACTAACCGAGGACGAAGCCGCCTCGACCATCGTTCGGGGGTTCCTCAATGTTGATATTCCCGGTTTACCTCCACAACTTAGAGCCGAAATTGATCGGGCCGTCGAGATGAGCGACAAAGATGTCATGTGACACATGGCGTCCATTTTTTGAATTGACATCAATCTATCGTTGTGGTAGCGTCGCTTCACTTGTTTCACCGTTACCCAGGATATCTTGGCTACATCAGCAAGACAAAGATTGTGGTGTAGGTTCTTGCGAACCTATGAAAGATAATAACCTTGTGGTAACCTTTTTTTGACTTTGGAGGGATTATGATCAAAAGAATTTCTGCCGCGTTGTTTGCCCTGATTTTGTGTGTCTGCTTTGCCTCTATGTCCATGGCCCAAGAAAAAGCCGATAAAAAGGTCGAAAAATCGGACGCTGGAGCCCCTAAGGCGGTGACGTACAATAAGGATGACGCAAAAGCCAAGAAGGACGCAGCTAAGGCGAAGGCTAAAGCTAAAGCTAAGGATGCGGCCAAACCGGATAAAGACAAAAAAGAACCCGCCCACGAATACAACAAGTAAAAGAACTCGCGGCGTTAGCTGCCCGACACGTGGGCTGACGCATGTACCTGACCAATTCAATAGCCTACATCACGAGATATCCCCTATGATCTTTCATCATGGGGGATGTTTCATTCGGCCTCCTCTGCGTTGTCTTCCGTTGTACCATCATGTGCGCATCAATTTCGGATGACCAGACCTACCCGGTCAGAATAATAGAATGGGGAGGATAATACCCGGAGGCCACGGTCTCGTTGGGGCCGACCAGGCTTCGCCGACCCAGCACCGTCCCGGGATTTGTCACCGAGTTACATCCCGTTTGGACATAATCCCCTAAAATTGCGCCAAACTTGTGCAGATTAACCAGGTGAACTTCCCCGCCCACCTGAATTCTAGTCGGACCTGGAATGAATTTCAGATTAGCCAGCTTTGTCCCCGCCCCTAAATTTGTATCCCGCCCTAAAATACTGTCTCCAATATAGGCAAAGTGACCCGCCTTGGCTTGATCCAACATCACCGCATTTTTTATCTCGGTCACGTGACCGACAACGCACGACCGGCCGACCAGACAGTTGCCGCGAATGTATGCCCCCTGCCGCACCTCGGAAAAGTCACCGATCATGGTCGGACCTTTAATTAAGGCCCCAGGCTCGACCACCACACCCGTACCCAGGGTGATATCATTATCAAACAAACAGGCCCCGGCGTAGACAACAGAAGCACCGACGAGCAGGTCATCTCGATAATAAACCTTGAACCGCCCTTTGGTCACGTCACCCGGCTCAAAATGAAGATGGTCGGTCAGCACCTCTCCCTGGTACAGGACACAGGTCTTCCGGAGTACCTCTCCATCTTGCCTGATCTTCGTGACTCCGGTGCGGTCCAGACGGGAAAGAACATATTCCTTTATTCCGGGCAGGGCCTCCCATGGAAAACTCAACCCGTCAAAAATCCCGGCATCACTAGCATTAGACAGATTAAACAGGTCATTACAAGATAACATATGACTCTCGGGTGGGGTTGCTGGTTGCTCGTTGCTCGTTCCTGGTTGCTCGTTATATGTTGCGGGTTATCAGGTTAGAGACCGTAATTGGTTTGTTAACAATAACCTCGTCACGGCAGCCAGAGGATTTGTACACGTAGCCGGCACCAAGTTAGGCTTCAATCCCCGCCGATTAGGCGGTATCTTCATAGTCATCATCTTCTTCCTTGAGTCCTTCCGATGATTCGGCTTCATCAGGATACTGCGGCGGAGCGTCCCCTTTGGCCTTAACGAGTTTGGGATAAACACCGGCCGGGGCATGTTCGTTTATTTTTTTAAGCTCCAGGGCATGCCACCATTCATCACCATAATCAAAAACATATAAAAACTTGTGTCCCGGTTGGATACCGAGTTCATCCAATTTGGCCTGGCGGCTATCTTTGACCCCGGCAAAGCCTTCATAGGGCAGTCCATATTCCGATTCATTATCCCACGGTTGATTACTCAGGAAAAATGAATAGAGATGGGGCTCATACCGGTTAAAGGTGGAAAAAATGATGTTGTGCAGGTCAGCCAGAGTTTGATCGGCCTTAATCTCCACATCACGCCAGACGTTTTTGTTGTCTTTAAGACGTACTCGGAAGACGTATGTTTTCATAACGTTCCTCAGTAGACTAGACCAGAAAACCAATTTGTTGCCTAAAGACACCCCCCTCTGAACGCGGCGGCCCGGCCCGTGAATCGCCGCTGTGGTCTATTCTGTAGATTTTGGGCCGGGGACGCTTTCGTTGGGAGAACTTCCAGTTGAGGAGTTTGTTCCTGAAGCGTTTTCTTTGGGAGCATGAGTCCCAGGAGAACTCCTAAGACCTTTTTGCAACCGGCGCGGTAATTGCGGCTTCAGGTCGGTGCTGATCGGCCCACGGTCCATCACCTCAGTCTTAAGTCTGATCGGGCCGAGCCGATCCTTGATATAAAAGAAAGTATCTGCCGGATCATTCTTGCCGTAAATGAGCACTTCCACTGCGGCATAACCAAACTCCGGCCAGGTCGTAATGGTGATGTGGCCCTCTCGGACATTGGCTAAGATGGACACACCATATGGCTCATATTTTTGCTCAGCCATGTTGACCAGGTTAAGCTTTGACAGTTTGACGGCGCGTTCAATCAGGCTCTTTAGAAATACCGGATCATTAAGCTTGTCAAAGGCAATGCCTTCCATGTCGGAAAACAGTAGCTTCCCCAACGGATAATAAGTCACTCCAGGTTGTGGAGTGACCTGTCCGGAGGTCTGGGCGCATGACGCTAAGCCACATGACAATAGTAGAATCAGACAGACAGTTCCGATCTTTTTCATCGTTTTCCTCCCGACCCAGGGTTGCGCAGCCATCGATGCCGGCCATCTGGTCAAGTCAAATTAATAAGGCTGAATTCATAGGCAAATTGCTTATCGCTTAGGATCGCTTAGGTCAACTTATTGTTTCAGTTTAATCAGAAACTTTTCTTCCAGATGATGAGGATGATAAGATAGTTTCGCCTTCCTCAAACCCGGCTCACCACAGTCTTGCTCCCGATTGATCAGGGGGACCTCGGACCAGCAGTTGGCGCAAAACTCCCGATTAATCACGGCATAAAGCTCTGGAACGGCCGAATCGGCTTTTTCAATATGAACTACCGCGGTCCGGCTGTTCAACATTTCGCCCAGGGTGAAAGCCATCACCCGGCCATTCAGTAAAATAACGCCGCCGGAAATCTCCAGTTCTCTGAAATGGGTCAAGCCCTCCTTCAGAGCCTCCCACTCCCCCATTAAGTTCATATCTTCCTCACACCGGCGCAAGGTACACCATTGGTCGGCCAGGTCTAGACAAGCTGAAATGTGATTTTCCGATAATACCTCGTAGCTATGCGAATATAATCGCATAAACCGGTTAATATGGTTTTTTTTGGAATGATATTTATTCCCGGTCAATTTGATTAAGTCTTCTGTTTCATATACATAGTCAAACGCATCCCGAGTCTGCTCGACCAGTAGGTCCTCCTCGCCGGCCAGTTCCGTAACCAGTCGCTGATCAGCCCGTTCAATCCGGGCGTAGAGCGGGGACCCCTCTTGGCTGAGCCAATCTAGAATGATTCGAGTCACTTTTTTTCTTGGCGACGGCCCGATGGGCATAAACAAAAGCCTGCCGGAGGGACCACCGCCGGCCAGGATAAGCAAAAAATCTTGGTAAACCGACCATTGAAATCCGTAGTGGTCACGCCACATAAACAGATTGGTAAATGTCAACTCGGAGGTTTGGGGTTGATATGATTTGAGTCTTGGGTGTATGATATCTCGATCCCCCAACTCAACCGGCTTGAACTGGGGAAATTCCGGATACACGGCCATTAATGCTCTCCCAGGTTTGTGGATATAAAACAGCTCGCTTTGGTGTTTAGACAAGCGGTGAAGGTATTCGAGTCAAGGCAGCCGAGAGTCATCCGGCCATTAACCTCTCCATAAACAAGGCATAGTCTGAGGTGCTACCGATGTCAAGACAAAAGAACTCGTTTACCCCGGCCGCCGGTCACTTAGCCCGATTGCCGGGTTCCCCGACGGCCGCCCGGTCCACAGGTCTTTTTGGACCAACCCCGACCGCTTCGTCTGAAGATCTCGTATGAGGTAACGCGAACAACTCAAGACGCGCCCAAAAGGTTTGACGAACTAGTTCTGTTCAAGTATAGTTTCCGACATCGGCTATAGACCCGGGGAGCCGTCGAGTTTATCAACTTAAGCCAAAAATATCTACTAAAATTTGCATGTTACAATATAACAATCTTTGCAGGAAAATAAAAAACCAAGTTTTATTAATATAGGAGGAAAACCGGATGATTAAAGTAGCCATTATTGGCGGCTCCGGATACACGGGATTGGAATTGATGCGCCTGCTGGCCAAACATCCGGCCGTCTCCCTGGTCGCGGTAACTTCAAGGGAATATCAAGGACGGCCGATTTCTGATGTGTTTCCTTCATTATTGGGCGTGATAGACGCGCCTTTCATGGCCCCGGACGTGGACAAGCTGGCCGCCGAGGCGGATTTCTTTTTTACCGCGGTGCCCCATAAGGCGGCCATGGAGGCGGTGGCGGCTTTGCGGGGTTTCGGAAAACGCGTGGTCGACCTGAGTGCCGACTTTCGATTCAATAACGCCGCGGTTTACGAAACCTGGTATGGACCTCATTCGGCCCAAGAGTTACTGGCCGAGGCCGTCTATGGCCTGGCCGAAGTATATCCGGACCAGATCAGCCGGGCCAACCTGGTCGGCAACCCGGGATGCTATCCGACCAGTATCCTTTTGCCCTTGATTCCTTTGATCCAGGCCGGATCAGTTCAGCCTACCGGGATCATTGCCGATTCCAAATCCGGGGCGAGTGGGGCCGGCCGCGGTCTCAGCCTGGACACCCTGTATTGCGAAGTCAACGAGGGCTTCAAGGCCTACAAAGTGGCCTCCCATCGCCATCGTCCGGAAATAGAACAAGAATTATCCCAGGCAGCGGGTCATGACGTCAAGATATCCTTTACGCCGCACCTTGTCCCCATGTCCCGCGGGATGCTCAGCACCATCTATGCTCCGCTAAAGGGAAACTCGACCACAGCCGGCCTGATTGACCTGCTCTCAAATCATTATCGGGAAAAAAGTTTTGTCAAGATATTAAAGGAAGGATCTTTTCCCAATACCAGTCACGTCCGGGGCTCCAATTCCTGCCACATTGGATTAAAGGTCGATGAATCCATGGGTCTGGTCATTATCGTCTCTGCTATCGACAACCTGGTCAAGGGGGCTTCCGGTCAGGCCATCCAGTGCATGAACTTGATGTCTGGCTTAGCCGAAACCACCGGTCTGGATGTCTTGGCCCTGTGAAATGTTGCTTGTTGCCGGTCAATGTCATTGACTTAAGGTCGCAAGGTCATCGGATCCTATTCTAATAAATAGTCTATTCCGATTAAGCCCTGAAAGGGCGCTCTATGTTAGCCCAGGGCAACGCCCTGGGTAGGGGCGGCGACTATACAAAATACCATGTAATACCCACATAAAATCGCCAGCAATTCCGTACTCAGCCGTAGCCGGATATCCCATTCAAAGGAAATGACTTTGGGGGCCGTCCGACCCCCTGACCATTCTGCTGACACGTAACCTGCCGTATTTCCCAGGGCGTTGCCCTGGGCTAACATAGAGCGCCCCGTTGGGGCTTATTCGGAATGGTCTATTTTAAAAAAGTTGGCACGATTGTTCGTCGGCTTAAGTCAATGACATTGTGTTGCCGGTTACTTGTTGCCGGTTGGAGGTCAATGTCCTTAAGACGACGGCCTGGAGCATGGAACGACGCTGTAATAATCAAGAATCGACGTTAGATTATGTTAAATAATCAGAATATAAATGTTACAATATTGCCGGCAGAGGATCGGTGCCGGAATTCCATTTCGACCTCTTTTCCATGAAAAAAGCAATCGCAGAGATTCCCGAATTGACATCTGCCTTACACCTGAACTACCCGTAAACCAGAGACGAGCAACAAGTAACCAGCAACCAGAGCCGTTATGCCCCAGACTAATCATAAAGTGAATCTTTTAGACTTCGATCTCCCGCAACTGAAAGAATTAATTTTCTCCTGGGGGGAGCCGGCCTACCGGGCCGACCAGGTTTGGGGCTGGCTTTACCGTAAAGACGTGCCGGCCGTTGAGGACATGACCAATGTTTCCGGTATGTTCCGTAGTTTTTTAGACGATCATTCCTTTATTGGCCGGCTGACCGTTCACACGGCGGAAACATCCGTGGACGGTACCAGGAAATTCCTCTTTCTCCTGCCGGACGGCCCTGGGATTGAAAGCGTGTTGATCCCGGAACGTGATCACCTGACCCTGTGCATTTCCACGCAAGCAGGCTGTGCCCAGGGCTGCCGGTTCTGCCTGACCGGGAAATCCGGATTAAGGCGAAATCTGACCGCAGGCGAAATCGTCGGGCAAGTGATGGCCGTGAAGCGAATCCTGGAGCCTGACCAGCGGTTGACTAACCTGGTGTTTATGGGGATGGGCGAGCCCCTGGCCAATTACGACCAGACCCTGGCGGCCATCCGGATTCTGAACGATCCGGCCGGAATCGGCTTTGCCTCACGCCGGTTGACCCTGTCCACCTCCGGGTTGGTGCCGCAGATTGACCGGTTGGGACAGGACACCAAAATCAACCTGGCCGTGTCGCTTAACGCTTCTGATGACGACACCAGGTCATTTCTGATGCCCATTAATCGGCGCTATCCCCTAGTGGAGCTACTGGCGGCCTGCAACCGCTACCCGTTGCCGCTGACACGTAGAATCACTTACGAATATATTTTGATAAAGGGCGTAAACGATTCTCCCCAGGCGGCTCATCGTTTGGCCAAACTTTTGAAACCGGCCACATCAAAAATCAATCTAATTCCCTTCAATCCTCATTCCGGATCGGACCTGGTCCCCCCGGACTGGGAAACCGTGTTGGCCTTCCAGGACATTCTGGTCAAGAAGCACTACACGGTCCTCATTCGCAAGAGCAAAGGGGGAGACATCTCGGCTGCCTGTGGTCAACTTCAAGGAAAAATAAGAACATTGGAGACCCAGGCCGGTTTGGCATCGGTGAATTAATTTTCCCGACCTTTCGTTTTGGTCCGGCCCAGATCTTGCGTCCACTCACTTCAAGACCCGGCGAAGGGAAAAAAATAATTCCGGCTCAATGATCTGTGCTTTTCAACTCATGGATATTCGATTAGACTAACGGTCGGAAGGATTATCATCAGAGATCATTTTCAGTTGGTCGATTAATGCATTCCAGGGAGGCGTAAGAATTGAAGAAACTAATGATCACCGGCAGTTGGCCAACGCTGTTAGCACTATTGTTGATACTTGCTTTGGCCTCTCCTGGCCGGGCCACGTCGTTAAGCTTTCAAGACCAATTGACGCGACTGGCCGGAGGCAGCGGAGCCGCCGTGGTGATTGACGGCCGCGGCAAACCTCTGGTGTCCTACAACAGTCAAAAGCCACTGGTTCCGGCTTCCATTTTGAAGATAATCACATCATATTTTGCTTTAGAGACCTTGGGGACGGATTTCCGGTTTAAGACTAATTTTTACCTGGATAATCGTAATAATTTATATGTCAAAGGTTTTTGTGATCCCTATATCGTGTCCGAAGAACTCCGGCTCATGGCCAGGGCATTATATGACCGGGGAGTAAGAGTCGTCAACAACATCATTCTCGATCAAACTCTATTCACCGACTATGAAATTCCCGGATGCACCGGCACGGCCAATCCTTACAATGCCAACATTTACCCCATCAGCGTCAACTTCAACACCGTCACCCTGACTAGAAAAAAGGGACGATTCCTATCGGCCGACCCCGAAACCCCGACCACCGATTTCCTTCGCCGGGTGGGCCAGAAAACCGCATTTAAACAACACAGTCTGGTTAATACCAATGTCATGGGCCGGGAGGCCCTGCTCTACCCCGGATACTTGCTGGAGGTGATGTTAAAGGAACTCGGCGTCAGGCGAACCGGAAACACGGTCAAGCTGGGTCAGGTGCCCCAGGGATGGCCGGTGTATTATCAACACGCCAACTCTCACAATCTTTATGAGACCATTACCGAATTAATGAAGTATAGCAACAACTTCCTGGCTAATGCCATTTTAATCAATTATTCTATGGCCAAGACCAGCAAGGGGAGTGTGGCTACCGGGGCGCGCTTGATTAATCAGGAGCTGAGACAAATGGGCCTGACCCAGACCCGGATTTTTGAGGGAAGCGGTCTATCCCTGGATAATCAGACAACCGCCCAAGAAATGGTGGCCATATTAGCCAGATTCAAGCCTTACCGCGGAGTTATGATGACCCCTAAGACCCTCAACAAATGGGGAGTTCCTTGCAAGACCGGAACCATGCCCCAGGAAGGGGTCTATTCACTGGCGGGTTACCTGGATAATGACCGGCCCTTTGTCATCATCATCAATGACAAACCCCACAATGGAGAAAGCCGGCGGCTATTGCTGAACCTGCTCCGGGACAGTCTCTGAGCTTAATTCATGCCTCTACCTAAACTGTTCAAATATACTTGGCACGGCTATAATTGACGCTTTGGTGTGCGGCCTTACCCAGGGTGGCGCTTCGCTGACCCTGGGTTGGGGTCAAAAAG
>JADFXY010000520.1:0-544 GCA_015233355.1 Deltaproteobacteria bacterium
CAACGACGTCGAGCTGGTGTCCGGTCAGGAGCTGTATATCAAAGAAATTGAGGGAGAATAGGCCGGAGCGGCCGAAGTCAGCGGTCGGGTTTCTTTTTCTTGCCCAGGTACTCCATCATATAGGCCATGATCAATAAGAACCCGGCCGGGATGATGCCGAAGACGAGGTTGGCCTTGGGGTAGAAGAACCGCATCATCAAAATACCAAACGGGATGGCTACGATCAGCCGGATGAGAAACTTGATCTTAGGGTCCATAATTCGTAACTCTCCATATTTCTGGGTCGGCTGACCACCTGTATCTGTCATCTGCTCCCGAGGCGCATAAGGCCGGCTGCGGATATCGGTCGCCTGGCCCACCCCGGCCTAATTAGATTTTGTCTTAACTTCAAAATCGGCTGTTCTCTTGTCCTTCTTTTTCCCATAGCTGAGTTCTACAGTTGCCTTGTAAACGCCTATCTTTATGTCGCTGGGAAAGGTAAACGAGGTGTCGCAGACCCATGTGCCGGGTTTGAAGTCGAATTCCGCCTCGCTTTCAAAGATGA
>JADFXY010000520.1:675-2911 GCA_015233355.1 Deltaproteobacteria bacterium
CGGAAAAACCAGAGTCGGGGTGACGTCCATCAACTCAAGGACAATCATGCCCTGCTCATAAAATGAGTAACAGGAATATTTTCCCGAAGTCTCATCAGGAGACGCCTCGATGTTGCAACCTTCCTTGTAAGGAAAGACTTGAACTACAGCCCGTGATACCTGGGCGCATCCCTGGAGCCCCAACACCATCAGGATGAGCATGATAAGAAGGATTTTGGCCAAGATCAGGCCGGTTCTTCGGCGCACATGTTGTCTCTGAATATCCATCCGTTTTTCCTTATTGTTTGCTCGTTAGAGGGACAGTCGGGATTCCGGGGACATCTATGCTTATCTAAGTTTGGTGCGGACTCCTGCAAAGATTGCCGGTTGGTTTTGGTAATATTAATTGTAATATCAAAAGGAATAGAGACGTGTCAATCCATTTGTGAAGTCGATACAGGCCAACTGCATGAAATATTCTTAAAACGGCTAAGCCCGAATTAGCTCCGACCCCGATGTGGACTTTCCTGTCCTTTTCTTGATAGTTATAAGGATTCTTAAAATAGGAATTTTGAATAGGAGAGGTGACTCTACCCAGGGCATCAGAATATTGCATCTAAGGGGAGCTGTTTTGTTTTGGGCAGACCTAAGCGGTATCGACCTATTCGGAGTTGACGTGTGCGGGGATAGTTTGGACGGGGCTAATTATACCGAAGCCGACCTGGCGGAGGCCGATACGTGTGGAGTTCGTTCCTTATTGAGCTGAGTTAGACTATCTTTACTGAATATCTGATCAAATGACGGATAATATATCTTGAACATGATTCTTATGATTGTCAGGATGTCGGCGATATTGACCGGCCGGCGCCGGGAGGAGCAGGCATAATCTCACTTCCTCGACCTGTGATGGTCTGGTCTATGAAATTATAAATGTCATTGGGGTAAAGACGCCGGCCTTTTCCTCTTTTGGTTGGGCCAAGGGACTGCCGAGAGCAATCTACCCAACGGAAATTACGACTAATCGAACTTAAACAGCCTACCAGCCCTATGGGCTTGAATGTTCTTTTTGACATTGGGGGCGCAGCTTGAGAGAACGAGTTCGGTCATATTTGCGATAGCTTTTTCCCGTAGCACCAAAAGCATTCCTAAAGCTGACGCGTCCACATATTCCACCTCTGCCATATCAACCACCACTCGTGATGGTAACTTCGATCTATCTCCATAATAACTCAATTTACCCCAACAAGCCTGGATGAAATTGGAATAAGTCGTGTAATCAAACCTGCCGGTTAGGCTAATGGTCAAGGTCTTACCGTCATCTGATTGATTTGCTGTCACATCCATGATGTGTACCTCCGTGTTGAGCGCAGACGGGTAATCGTCTACATCATCTATTTTAAGTCATAGATTTAATTATGACCAAAACCGGGTAAATAATCAATAGGTCAACAACCTATTTTGAATGGGTAAAAAACTGACGCCATAGGATTTTATCCCAGCCGGGAAGCTGTCGATGTTGGCAGGGCATTGCCGTAACCTTAAATCGACGCTGTTTCATGCTATCATGAGTGATTCGGAAAGCAAGTTCTTCCCTTGCGTTTTGCCTGGCGTTAAGGTATAAGAAGTCAGCCGATGATCGTGTCAAGCGGTGGAAATGACTGAATGGATGTTCATTAGTCAAGGCGAACAATTTGTTTCTGGAACACTAGCGGGAGGCTCACCATGGACTCGGTACCACTGGATAAGGCCAACAACTATTCCAAAGAAATCATCGAAACCAGGCATAAGTTCATCGAGGAAAAGACGGGCGTTAAATTACAGCATGTTAACCAATACTCCTTTGATCCGGACACCACCAAAGGCAACATTGAGAACTTCATCGGAGTCGCCCAAATCCCCATTGGACTGGCTGGTCCGTTGCAAGTCAACGGCGAGTATGCCCAAGGCGAATTCCTGATCCCGTTGGCCACCGCTGAAGGCACCCTGGTCGCCTCCTATAACCGGGGGATGAGGCTAATTAATATGTGTGGCGGGGCTCTCACCACCATCAGCGGCAATTCCATGCAGCGGGCCCCGGTATTCATCTTCAAAAATTCGCGAGTCGCCCGTGACTTCAGTCACTGGGTTAAGGAGCATTACCAGGAGATCAAGGCAGCTTGTAATAGTACCACCAAGATCGGCAGGCTCATTCGGATCGAACAATATCTATCTAATAAATTTGTTTTTCTCCGCTTTAATTATACTACGGGTGACGCCG
>JADFXY010000521.1:0-2907 GCA_015233355.1 Deltaproteobacteria bacterium
GAGCGCCGCCCCCTCTTAGCCCGTATTAGGGCAATAGCCGGAAATGTAGGAAAAATTTCGCCATGAAAGCAAAAACAAATCGTTTTCCTGGTTTGGAAAGGCAATATAGGACAAAGTCACAAAGACGTCAAGTGAAACGATTAACAAAATCTCGTTCCGGCCATTTCTAGGCCGTCAGGCCGGGAAACACGTATGGTCAGAAACAGAAAACACACACCACCGCCAACATATCTGTTTCGCCCCTGGTGGGCGTCAGACGTTCGTGTGGAGCATCCCTGCTGATGTCCCGCCCAAAGCCGCAAAAAATTCATCCTGCCGGAGGCGAGCAGCATCTTTATTTTTTGCCTCGGTATTGTTTTCCCGACTCCTTTTATGATAAACAACAAGGCAATAAAGCTACTCCGTTTATGTTTGCTTGTTCCCCGGCGCTGGTTCCTGAGTCATACCTTGACACCTCTATGGCTGGATCTTCTCAAAGTATCTGTGGCCGACTGTTCGTTTCCGGCTACACCTCAGACAACCGGCAACGAGTAACGAGCGACGAGCAACCAGTAACGAGCAGGGAGCATCACTATGAAGATTCTGAGAATAATCCTCTGGTCCATCTGCCTCAGCCTGATTTATCAACCAGTCTCCGCCCTGGATGGTATTTCCATCAACACCGGATTCGGCTCAGACGACACCACCATGACTCGCGTGGGGTTGGAATTTAAATGGGATAAAAAGTGGTTCGCGGAAAGCTCCTGGTATCTCACCGGGCAATGGGAAGGCGGCTTCGCCCTCTGGAAAGGAAGCCGAGGGACTAGCGGGAATGACCTCATAGCCAAGTTCGATATCACACCGGTCTTACGGCTGAACAGCCGCACACTCTATTTCGGAGTCATTCAGCCCTATCTCGATGGGGGGGTCGGCGCCCATTTGCTCATGGATCGCCAAATCGGGGACATTAGAATGGCCGAGCCTCTTCTATTCGGCTCGCAGGTTGGGGGCGGCCTGGCCTTCGGCCCTAACAGGATCTTTGACCTGGGCTATCACTTTCAACATTTATCAAACGCGGGAATAAACAACCCGAACCCCTCCTTCAACTTCCATCTGGTCAGTGTCGCCTGTCATTTTTAGCGAAGGAGTCTGCTAAAGCCAAGTTTCTTTGGAACAAACAAAGCGGCCATAGCCGTCCCATGCCCAATTCCAATGTTTTTTTAAAAAGCAAACCGCGGAGGAAGCGCAGGTTTCTCTCTTCGTCCGCGGCGGTTGGACTTCCAAAATGATCGAATGGTATTAACGTCTCGCCTTCAATTGGCCTTATCTGTCAACTGGGACAGACGACCGGGACAGATCGAAAGGAGTGTCCAGTCTTGTCTCATCTTGCCGAGTAGCCCGGCCCGAACGAAGCCGGCGGTAAACCCCTAGGGCCCAGAGGGGGAAGTATTGGCTATAGCCATGATAACGCAGGTAAAAAACCCTGGGGAAACCCGTCCCGGTATATAGCTTTTCATCCCAACCGCCGGCAGCGGTCTGGGTCTTGATCAGATAATCGATGCCTCGCTGCACCTCAAATGAATTGATCTCGCCGGCGGCCATCAACCCCAACAAGGCCCAGGCTGTTTGCGAGGCCGTGCTTGCGCCTTGCCCGGCCAGCCCCGGATCATTATAGGTGTAACAAGATTCCCCCCAACCCTTATCAAAATTTTGACAAGACTTCAGCCAGGCGGCCGCCTTCCGGACTGCCGGTTGCGACATGTCTTCACCGAGCTGCTTCAGGGCCATGAGCACCGACCACGTGCCGTAAATGTAGTTCACTCCCCACCGGCCATACCACCCCCCAAAGCTCTCTTGCTCCTTACGTAAGAATTGGAGGGCCCTGGCAATGGGCGGGAAATCACGTTTAAAACCCAGCATGGCCAACAGCTCCACGCAACGCGCCGTCAGGTCGGAAGTGCTGGGATCGAGTAAGGCGCCATGGTCGGCAAAGGGAATCTCATTCAAATATAAGTAGCTGTTATCAACGTCAAAAGATCCCCAACCTCCGTCACGGCTCTGCATCCCGATCACCCAGTTCACCGCCTTGACCATTTTTTCCCGGTATTCATCTCTATCCAAGACCCCGGAGCGCAACGCGGCCATCAAAACCATGGGGGTATCATCCACGTCCGGATAAAAGGTATTCTCAAATTGAAAAGCCCAGCCTCCCGGCTCCAAACCCGGCACCCAGAAACTCCAATCCCCCCGGACCAAAATCAACTGACTAAAAAGCCAATCCAGGGCTTTGGTCATGGACTGGTCATCGGGCGGCGTCTCTGATTCCGTCATGGCCGAAATACTCAGGCAAGTATCCCAAATGGGGGAGAAACACGGCTGGCAAAAGGCCTCATCGCCCCTGGTCAGGAACAGATCGTCGAGGGCTTTCACGCCCCGTTGATAGTCCGGGTGATCATCAGGATAACCCAGCACCTTCAATGCCATCACTGAGTTCGCCATGGCCGGGAAAATTGCCCCCAGGCCTCCTTCTCCCATCCGAGCCACGGTCCAGGCCTCGGCCGTGCGAGTCGCCTCGGTCCGTAGACGCTTGGGAATAAATTGTTGGGTCCGCTTCAGAATCCGGTCAATGAGGATAAACATATTCTTCATTGGATTGCCGGGGATGAACCCGTCCAGGTGATACAGGCTATCGGGAGGCTCCCTAAATAGCTCCGAGACTCCTTCCTCCGGACGCAGCCGACAAACCGGCCGCCGGGCATATAGGATCAATAACGGCACAAGCACCGTGCGGGACCAATAAGAAACCTTGTGCAAATGAAAAAAGAACCACTCGGGCAACAAGACGATCTCGATGGGCATGGCCGGAGTGGTCCGCCAGGGAATCTGTCCGAACAAGGCCAGGGTAAACCGGGTGAAGACGTTGACTTT
>JADFXY010000522.1:0-2904 GCA_015233355.1 Deltaproteobacteria bacterium
AAGGTCTTGGATTTCTTACCAAACGGCCTTATTCTACCTCCCGAACCGATCAAGGATCTGGGTTACAAATGCCCTCTGGTCAAGACCGACTCGCCCATTGTTACCCTTAGTGATTTTTTAGACTTCATCCGGGTTCCCTATCGGCGGGGCAACCCCGTGGTGTCTCTGGATGCCCAAGCGGCGCAGGACAAGGCCCAACCAACGTCCAAAACACTGTCTCTAAAATATGGCGGACAAGATTTTTTGATCTATTTGGACAACGTCACACCCAGCGAAAAAGAATTGTTAGACGAGAAACATATCAATGTGATCAGTATCTTGCCCGAAGACCAAACGGAAGCCGCCTTATCTAAGCTGCTGAACGGATTATCCATTCAGTACACGGAAACCACATCTAAACTCTGGGGATCAACCCGCCCGGCCAACAAAAATATTCAATTCTTCCTCCCCGGCACGGGCTTCGAAAAAGACAAAGTAAGATACATGATCACGCAGGTGGCCATACCCACTGCCCTGGCCATCTTCTGGAAAGACAACGGCATCATGGTCGCCCAATTGGTTTCGGGGCAGCGCAAATTTTAAAAACCGTCCCCTGGTTCCGGCATCCTAAATAGTGAAGGCAGCCGGTCTTTCTTGGACATGAAATTTTATTTAAACTTTGGAGTGAATTATGTGGGAGAGTGAATTCGATAAATACTGCCACTCGACAATAGAAACCTTCGGGGCCGGCGTGAAGCAGATTTTGCCGGATGATGTGGTCACCTCCGACTGGGTCCGATGGAAGTGTCAATATGGCTGTCCCGGTTATGGCCGCCGCTATTCTTGCCCGCCCCATTCACCCAGCCCCGACCAAACCAGGGCCGTCTTGAATGAATATAGCCGCGCCCTGTTGTTTCATCTGGAGTTGCGGGAGGAAGATGAAAAGAAACGGAAGGAAAAATCCATTTCTTTTCTCGAATACCTGGTGACTTTGGAAGGTGAGATGTTTAAGGATGGTTATTACAAGGCCTTTATTTTCCTGGCCGGTCCCTGCCATTTGTGTCAAGAATGCTCCAGCCTGACCGGGGCGCCATGCAATTTTGCCATGAAGGCCAGGCCGTCCATGGAAGCTTGCGGCATCGACGTCTATCAAACGGCCCGGACCAACGGCTTCCCCATAGAACCTCTTAAACAAAAAGGCGATCCTCGAAATCTATTCTGCCTGATGCTGGTGGACTAAGAGGTGATGAAACGGAGTGTTAATCTAGCTTCGGCATGGCGTCTCATTTCTTTCCGCTAAAATAATCAGCGAACCCCTTCAACCCGAAGAGCTTACGTTTGAGATCCTCGAAGCTTCTGATGGCCGTGACCATCTTGATCATCTGAGTCGGCCGGAGGTAGAACCGTTTCAGCCCCAGGTCGATGAGCCGATCGATCTCCGGCTTGGACAACTGGGGATAGCTGAGCAACGTGACCTGCTCGCAGTCCGGGCCGACCCATTCGGTCCAGTCCTGGGGGATCAAGTAGCCCTGTTGTTTGGCCCAATCATACATTTCCGTGCCTGGGTAGGTGCAAATACCGGAAAACTGTACCGTATCCATTGGCAAGGACTGGGCGAACTCGATAGTCTTGAGGGCCGACTCCCGCGTCTCGCCTGGGGCGCCGATCATGAAACAACCATGGATGATTAAGCCCGCCCGCCTGGCCGCCTGGGCAAACCGTCGCGCCTGGTCCAGGGTAGTGCCTTTCTTGACCGCATCCAGGGCCTCCTGAGTCCCGAATTCAAACCCAACCATGAGCATCCGGCACCCGGCCCGCTTCATCAGCGGCATGAGCTTCACATCCATGTCCACCCGGGCATTGCAACTCCAGATGATCTTCAGCCCGCGGCGCAGAATTTCCTGACACACTCCGGTGACATGGCTCTCGATGGCGGTGAAGGTGTCCGTCTCGAACATGATTTCCTTGAGATTCGGAAATTGTTGCAGATCCGAGACCATTTCATCCACCACCAGTTCGGGGCGACGCATCCGCAACTTCCGGCCTTCCATGAGCTTCACGTCACGGCAAAAGGTGCACCGACCATGACATCCCCGCCCGGAAATCAGGGTCAGAAAGGGAAACCGTTTCCCCGCGTCCTGATACCACTCCGGTCGGATGTGATGCCAGGCCGGAAAGGGCAACCAGTCGACGTCCAAAGGTGGCCGGTCGGGATTATGGACGACTCGGTCCTCTGCATCCAGGTAAGTCAGGCCGGGGATGTGCCGGAGCTGATCCAACACCTCATCCCGATTCGTCATCTCCGCCCCGGCCAGGGATTCGGCCATCTCCAGCAAAGTCTGGTCATATTCCCCACGGGCGACAAAGTCCACTCCGGGCTGCCCCATCAAGATGGTCTCGCCGGGCAAGGCGGTCACGTGGGGACCAATCAAGACCGTTATCCCGCCGGAAGCTTCTTTAGCCAGAGCCGCATAGGACAAGTCATTATATATCGACGGGGTAGTGGTGTGGATCACGGTCAGGTGGGGTCGAGTATCCTTGAGCCGGGCGGCCACCTGGGCCTGAGTCAAGTTTAATGCCGCCCCATCCACAAAGGTGACCTCAAATCCAACCCTTTCCAACACCGCGGCCGCAATCAACATCCCATCGGGGTGCCGTTGGACCCGGCCCCGAGACTTGGCCGCCCACCTGGCCGAGCGACAGAACCCGGCCACATAGGGTGGATTCAGCATGAATATTTTGATCATGACGTCCCCTTGCTTCTGTGAAGGTTTGACCAACGGGCAATGGAAGTCCGGCCGGTGCAACAGCGGCCACGCGTCAGGCCCCGATATGACATAACATGCAACCCGCAACCCAATGTCATGGACTTAAGGGGCAGGACAATCGGATCTGATTTTAATAAATGGCCAATTCCGATGAAGC
>JADFXY010000523.1:0-2903 GCA_015233355.1 Deltaproteobacteria bacterium
AGCCGGGTCATCGCCCAATAAAAAAATGCCGGAAGATATCGCGGATAGAACAGCCGGACTGTAACCTTTTGATAAAACCAGGCGACTATACTACGTAGCACCTCAGGTTGAAGGTAGCCCCGGCCTCGGTACGGAAACAAAGGCTATCTTGAAAAAGTCCCTGGATTGGGTTAAATCACTGCGGTTCATTTTATCAGGTTAGAGGAGGTATGATATGAGTAAAGGCATCGGAAAACTAAGTCTTTTAGTTTTCCTTCCGGTTATTGCAGCGTTATTCTTGTTTTTTTCTGATGCGCAAGACTGTTTTGCCATGCAACAGACACGGGTGGTCGTGGTTAAGAAAATACGGCACCCCAAGCCGTATGTGGCAAAGAGGACATATGTGGTGAAAAGGACCTACGTGGTCAAGAGGCCGGTGGTGAAGAAGACGTATGTGGTCAAGAGGACTTATGTGGTCAAGAAAGCGGCGTACCATCGGTCGCCAAGAAAGGTAATAAAAATAAGGGCATCACATCGGTACAGGAGGATAAGCCTCTACAACCGGAACAACCGGCCAATGACCATCTCCCTTTCGACACCGCAACATTCTCTCGACCAGAGGCGGGTTATAATGACGGCTGGAGTGATTTCGTTCTGAACTCGGCCGGGCTGTAACCTTTTGGAGAAATCCGGCGACTATACGGTAACACCTCGAGTTCGGTCTCTGTCAGAGGAACTCAAATCCAACGTTGTCGGCGATCAAAGGACCACCGACCAAAATTTAACTTGAAGGGAAGGAGCACGAACATGAAAAGAATTTTTATTGTTGTCCTGGTATTGGCCTTAGCCTTTATCGGAACGGTTCAAGGGGCCGGCGCCTTTGGAAAATTCGGTCATTCGGGAGGAATTCTTAACCTTCTGACGCAACTCAATCTGACCGACGCCCAGAAGCAGGCAGTCGCAACCATCCTGAAATCCAATCAAACTCAGAGCCAGACATTGCGGGCCAACCTGAAAACGGCCTTTCAGAATCTTCACACCGTGATCAACACTCCCAATGCCACCGAAGCGGCTGTCCGGGCCGCCTATAAACTAGTGGCCGCGGCCGGAGAGGATATGGTCGTCAATCGGGTCAATGTCATGACCCAAATAAAGGCCGTCCTGACTCCGGACCAACTAGCTCAATTAGCGCAAATCAAACAAGCCCGCCTGGCCAAGATGCAAAGTAAACTTGGAACAGGCAACTCTCTGCTCACTGAATGGATTAACATGTACAGCAAATAGACCGTTCCAGCCTGGGGCGGTCCAGACGCCCCATAAAATTGTTTCACCGACCGGACGCACCGACGATAGGGCAGGCTCCTCCAGCGTGATCATCTAGCCTCCCACAGCCGGGGCGTCCGGTCACTCATCCGAGAACATCCCAATGCCAGTAACCCGCAACTACTTTTTCTTTTTAGATTTCCCGCCGGCTTCGTCCACCAATTCGTTAATGTCCATGATTTTAAGCTTACCCCGTTGCTCCTTGGGGATGTTCTTCAGCCCTTTGCGCAGGTTGTCCTTGCACGAGGCGCAGGCTGAGACGAGTATCTCGGCGCCCACGTCCAGGGCGTCTTGGACCCGTTGAGCCGCCATATTCAAGGCCATAGCCGAGTCGACCCCGCCGACTCCACCGCCGGCGCCGCAGCACCGGGCTTGAAGCCGATTCCGGCTCATCTCCACGAACTCCACCCCAGGCACCTGCTTGATGATATTCCTGGGAGCATCGAAGACCCCGACCCGTCGGCCCAAATCGCAGGGATCATGGTAAGTCACCTTTTGTTTGATGCTTTCGGTCAAGGTGAGTTTGCCTTCTTCCAAGAGTTTTTCGGTGTATCCGACCGCATGATACAGGGTCACCCCCATCCGGCTAAAACCAGGATACAGATCATGCAAGGTGTGATAGCAACCGGCGCAGGGCGTGACGATCTCCTTGGCCCCGGTTTCCTTAACCATGGCCATGACGCGGTCGGCGTGGGCGGCAAACTCATCCGATCCGGAAAGGTAAATGGGCAGCCCGCAACAGATCTCATTCATGGCCAGGGCCGTGAATTGAACCCCGGCCTTACTCAGGTTCTTGATCAAACTGGGGACGATTTTCATATCCACGTAACTGGGTACGCAGCCCATGAACAGCAGCGTCTCGGCCTGCCGGGGTAAGGTTCCTTTGGCGATGGCTTCGCGCAGGTCCGGGGGAAAAGAGGACACCCGGTCTTCTTTCGATGAAGCAAAGGGATTATTCGTCTTCCGAATGTTTTCGAGCACGGCCGCATAATTTTCCGGCAGCAATCCGGCCTGATAGAGGCGTTCTCTGGCCTTCTTGACGATCTGCGGCACTTTGATCTGAGCGGGGCAGAAGTAGGTACACGTACCGCAAGTGGTACATCGATACAAGGTGTTGACCAGCTCCGGGCTTGGCTCCATTTGTCCCGTCATCATCTGGAAGGCCAGGATATTGCGGCCGCGGGCATTGAATGATTCCAATCCCGTGGCCGAGAAGGTGGGGCAGCCGTTACGGCAGAACCCGCATTGGACGCAGGCTAGGACCTCGGCGTTAACGTCTGTGCCAAAGGAATTGGCCTCGGCGATGCCCTTGATCAGCGGCTCAAAGGCAAAATGATCAAAAATATCGCCATCATTTTCGGCAAAACCCATCTTGTCCGGGTTGAGAATATTGTTGGGATCCAAGGCCTGCTTGATGGTCTTCATGACGTCGAGAACCTGACCCAGTTCTCGGCGGATGTACCCGCTGCGGGTCAAACCGGTCCCGTGCTCGGCGCTGATCGTTCCTTTAAGCTTCATGGCCAGGTCCACCAGCTCGTCCGAGGCCGGCCTCAACCGATCCCATTGGGATTTATCGGTCAGGTCGATGACAAAAGTGGTGT
>JADFXY010000524.1:0-2898 GCA_015233355.1 Deltaproteobacteria bacterium
GATTGAGCTGACCAAATTGCATAAAAAACTACTTCCGGCGGGCCAGTACGTTCATTGAACCGGAATCGGCATAAATCATCACCCCCCGGTATTTTTTCAACCTCTCGATCAGGCTGGACGCCACCCCTTCCAGGCCGCCCAGTTGGGCGATTCGTTTTAGGATGAAATCAAGCCGGCAGTATTGCCCGGCCCGAGTAATGGACAGCACTTCAAACCCGGCCAGGGACAAGATCTTAGATATGCTCGATGGGGTGTAGTAGACGATGTGTTCCGGAAGCTTAAAAGAGACCCACCGCCGGCCTGAAACCTTGGCCAGGACGCTATCCATATTCGGTGTGGTCAGGTACAGGAGTCCATCAGGCTTAAGAACCCGTTTAACCCGGTCAAGAAAATCCTGCGGGCGATAAATATGCTCGAATAGATCCGACATGGCCACCAGATCAAACCGTTCGTCTTCAAAGGGGGCCTCGTCCAATTTCCCGCAAAAAGCAGGGAATCCCCGACGCCTGACCTGCTCACAGGCCTCCGGCGCCACATCCAGCCCCCAGCATTCAGAAAAAAACGTCTGGGCCGCCTGCAAGAAGTAGCCATAGCCGCAACCCACGTCCAACAGCCGTCCGCCCTTAATGAATCCTCGGATCTCCTTCAGTCGCCGCTGAAAAGTCTTGACCAGTTCGGGTTCCATCGCCCCATAGTTCTGGTAGCCCACGTTGTTTTCCGACTCGCTGGTGAAATAACCCTGCGAATAAAACCTGGCTAAGGCTGCTTCGGACGGTCTGGGGCTGACAAAGGCCAGGTGACAATTCCGGCATCTCATGATCGAGAAACCCTTGACCACCTGCCAGAGGGAATTCGATGGACGCCCACAGATGGGGCAGGCCGCTTCTTCCCAAGATAAATGTTCAGAGGCGCAGCCTGGCCTAAGCTCAAGATATCGGTCGGACATTTCCTGGGCCATCCGATGTGCGGAAAACATGGTGATGACGCGTTGCTGGCCAGCCTGACCCAGTCTCTGACGCAATTCGGCATCAGACAGCAATAAACCTGATTTCTCGGCTAACCTGGAATCATCTCCCATGGGAACAAGAAACCCCGTTTCGCCGTCCTTGACCAGTTCGGGGAGACCACCGGCAGCCGTGGCCACCACCGGCAACCCTGCGGCCATCGCCTCCATCACCGCCAGAGGTAATCCTTCCCAACCCCAAGACGTTAACATGAAGACATCCGCCGCGGCCAGCAGCTCCGGCATGTCTCGACGAAATCCAACCAGACTAACCGCATGCTCCAGCTGGTGCAATTTGATCAAATTCTGGATTTGGAGCCGCTCCGGACCTTCACCTGCAATCACCAGGCGAGTGCCTGGAAAACCGGTTACAAGACGGGCCATAGCCTTGAGGCAGACATCGAAATCTCTAGGGCGGTCCAGCCGACATCCCATAACCAGCAATCGCTGATCAGCATTCAGCCCCAGGGCGGCCCGGCATCCGGCGTTCCTGGCCAGGGCGGCGGGAGTATGGAATCTTTCCCACGATATCCCGTTCTTAATGACCACGACCCGGCTTGAAGGAAACAACCCGGACCTGAGGACTTCCTTCTTCTCATTATCCGAGACGCATACAACCAGGTCGGTGATTGGTCCAACCAACCGTTCGAACAAATAACCGAGTTTTTGTTTAAAGCCATGGTAGAAAGGATAGGAGAAACCATGGATGGAGTAGACTGCCGCCGGCCTGGGCTTGACCAGGATACAGGCCAGACGGCCCCAAAAGGCCGCCCGCGCCCCATGGAAGTGAACCAGATCAAATCTCCGGCTCCGAATCAAGGCGGCCAGGCGCAACAATTGCCCCAGAGGTGACCCTTTGGTCAGGTACAGGGGTTGGAATTCCGCCCCAGTGGCGGTGATCTCATCTTCCGTCACTCCGAACTCGTCGGAACTCATGGCCACAGTCAACTTAAACCGGGAACGATCCAATCTACCGGCCAATTCCAGGACGTGGGCCGCCCCCCCGCCCCGACTGGAAGCGATGAATTCAAGAATAGACAATATCTTTTTCAAACAGAGTAATCCCGACATTAACGATTAATCATAAACCCGCAACACGTAACACGCAACCCGTAACGTCAAACCTATTTTCCGGTAAACTCCCGGGACAATTTAATCAGCGCCGGTTTAAGTTGGGCTACCTGCTTTTCCAAGAGGACAAGCGTTTCTTCAGCCCCGGTGAAATCCTGACGCTGGCCCATTTTCTCCAGCTTGAGAGCCAGGTCGAAGGCCGGCATAGCCGAAAAATTTCCCACCGTTCCTTTGAAGAAATGTGCGCTATGCTCCAGTTCCGGGCCGTCCGCCCGTCTGATGGCGTCACGGATACTGTCTATACTCCTGGGATAACTATCTAAAAACATGGCCACCAGTTCAGTGACCAGTTCCGGGTCGCCGAAGACGCGGGCGATGAAGGATTTGGGATCAAACACGGCTCGTTGGTCGGTCTGCTCCGGAGCGGCTTGAACCGGGGTGCCCGCCCGATGGGTCAATCTTTCAATAGTGCCAATTAAGTGCTCTGAATTAAATGGCTTAGAGATGTAAGCATCCATTCCCGCGTCCAGATATTTTTCTTTATCACCCTTCATGGCGTGCGCCGTCATAGCCACGATGGGAATGTGGCTTCCGGTTTTCTTTTCGCCTTCTCTGATAATAGCCGTGGTCTCGAGTCCGTCCATTTCGGGCATTTGGATATCCATCAGTATCAGATCAAACCGCCCCTGCGCCAACGCGGTCAAAGCTTTTCGACCATTTTCGGCCACCACGACGGAATGGTTCCGTTTATTCAGCATGACCAGGCCCAATTTTTGGTTGACCGGATTATCTTCTACGAGCAAAATGCGTAACGGAGCTTTTGT
>JADFXY010000525.1:0-2898 GCA_015233355.1 Deltaproteobacteria bacterium
CTTCAGGACGTTTTCTTCCACGGTTATGACGTTCTTGATCTTATCCGCCAGCGGCAAGATCATTTCTTCGTCTAAGGGATTGACAAACCTGGCATTTATCACCGTCGCCGAGATACCTTCCTGTTGCAGCAAAGTGGCTGCGTCCATAGCTTCTTGGACCATGGCGCCAATGGCCAGGATCAGCAAGTCGTTCCCATCAGTCAGTTTTTCGGCCCGACCGATGGGCAACACCTGGAGTTCATCGGTCAACGGCACCCCCACCCCGGCGCCCCGGGGGTATCTTAGGCTGATGGGCCCGGGATGTTCTACGGCTGTTTTAAGCATATGCCGCAGCTCGTTCTCATCTTTGGGAGCCATGACGACCATCCGGGGCACGGCCCGCATAAAGGACAGATCAAATACCCCGTGGTGGGTCGGTCCGTCCTCACCCACAATTCCGGCCCGGTCCATGGCAAAGACGACCGGCAGATTTTGGAGGCAAACATCGTGGATAACCTGATCGTAAGCCCGTTGCATAAAGGTTGAATAGACGGCCACGACCGGCTTGAAGCCTTCGGCGGCCAGACCGGCGGCAAAGGTGACCGCATGCTGTTCGGCAATCCCCACATCCATGAACCGGTCTTTGAAATTCTTCCGGAATCCCTGGAGTCCGGTGCCTTCCGGCATGGCCGCGGTGATGGCAAAAATCTTATTATCCTTCTCCGCCAGTTCCACTAAAGTCCGGCCGAACACCTCGGTATAACTTGGCACCTCAGTTTTAGCGGCCGGCGGTTTACCTGTTTCGATGTCAAAGGCCCCGACTCCGTGAAAGTAAGTCGGGTCTTTTTCCGCCGGGGCATATCCCTTACCCTTGGTGGTCATGACCTGAATCAACACCGGGGAGCCGACATGCTTAGCAATTTCAAATGTTTCTATCAATAATCCCAGATCATGCCCTTTAATGGGCCCAATATAATCGAATTTAAGCGCCTGAAAAAGCATGCCGGGAGTAAACAGCCCTTTTAGGGAATCCTCACTCCTTTTTAGAATCTGGATTATATTGTCTCCACCCCGAATGGTTTTCAGAAAATTCTCCATCTCCCGCTTCAGATTGATCACGACTTTCTGAGTCAACTTCCGGCTCAGAAAAGACGACATGGCGCCGACATTGGGCGAGATGGACATTTCATTATCATTTAAGACGACGATCAGATCTTTGTCCAGATGCCCGGCCTGGTTTAAGCCTTCAAAGGCCAGTCCTCCGGTCATGGATCCATCTCCGATGACGGCTATCACCTTAGACTTAGCCCGTTTCAAGCAATTGGCGGTGGCCACGCCCAGGGCGGCCGAGATGGACGTGCTGCTGTGTCCGGTGTCAAAAGGATCATAGGGGCTTTCCTCCCGTTTGGGAAACCCGCTGATCCCGCCATAAGTCCGGATGGTGGAAAAAGCTTTGCGCCGGCCGGTAATCAGTTTATGAGTATAACATTGGTGTCCGACATCAAAGATAATCTTGTCCTTGGGCGTGTCGAAGACGTAATGAAGAGCCAGGGTCAACTCTACCACCCCTAAATTGGGGGCCAGGTGCCCGCCGTTCCGGGACACGACCGCAATGATCTCCTGGCGGATCTCTTTGGCCAGATCCTTAAGTTCTTCTATAGACAAACACTTAATATCGTCAGGGCCGGTTATTCCGTCTAGAATCTTCGTCCCGGGGCAGGCGCCTTTTCCCATTTCGTAGATCAAGTTGCTTCTCTTCCTTCCGTGGCCGGGTTGGAGCCACCTTTAAATTCTGAGATGATCAATGGCATGGCCGGTAAATGGCGGGCGTGGCTTAGCTAGTGCGATCCATAATATAGGTGGCCACGGCTCGAAGCGGTTCCGCCCGGTCGCCGAAGCTCTCTAAAAATCCCAACGCCTCTTTAACCAGATTATGCCCCGCGTCCCTGGCCGCTTTCATTCCCACTACAGCCGGATAAGTGGCTTTTTGCCGGGCCACGTCCATCCCCGTGTTCTTTCCTAATTCCTTGGCCGACCCAACCAGATCCAGGATGTCATCGGCAATCTGAAAGGCCAAACCAATTCGCCGGCCATATCGCCGCAGGCAGGTGACGGTATAAACATCCGCGCCGCCGGCTAAGGCCCCCGCGGTAACCGAGGCCGTGATCAAAGCCCCGGTCTTGTGGGTATGGATGTAATTAACTATCGGCAGGTCAACCTCTTTTCCTTCGGCCTCCACGTCGGCCACCTGGCCCCCGATCATCCCCCGAATTCCCGCCGCCTCGGAGATGATGTTGATCACCCGGCGCAACCGGAGTGGGTCCAATTGTTGGGTGTAGGCCTCATGAGTCAAAAGGAAAAAGGCCTCGGTCAACAGGGCATCCCCGGCCAAAATGGCCACCGCGTTTCCAAACACTTTGTGGCAGGTCGGCCGGCCGCGACGGTAATCATCGTCGTCCATGTCGGGTAGGTCGTCATGAATGAGGGAATATGTATGAATCATCTCCAAAGAACAGGCCACCGGCAGGAGGTTGTCCGTGGAGATTCCCGCCGCTTCGGCTCCGGCCAGGCACAGTATCGGTCGGAGGCGCTTACCACCGGCCATGAGGCTGTAACTCATCGCTTCAGCCACTTTCCCGTAAAGTCCTTCCGCAGGCGGGAGATAGGATTGCAGTTCCCTGTCAATTAATTCCTTCTTCTCCGCCAGATATTCCTTTAGATTCATATCTCGGCCTTCTGTTTAGATATTTTTCCACAAGGGCAAAACGGAAAAAAACACCTTCCGACCCGCATTACCGGCAACTACCATAAACTAATGATCGATAACAATATCCCACAAAACAGTCAAGCAGTAAATGGAAATATGTTTAAGCTTCGTAAGATGGGTGAGATACCCGACGTTGCGGGTTGCTCGTTGCT
>JADFXY010000526.1:0-2889 GCA_015233355.1 Deltaproteobacteria bacterium
CAAGTCCGGATCGCCCACACCCAGGTCGATTATGTCAACCCCTTTTGACCTGACCTGTTCTTTTAACCGGTCTATTTCCATAAACAAATACGGGGGAAGGTTCTTGATTCTGTTAGACAGAGCGACGAAAAACATAATTAGCATTGTCTCCTGTGGAGATTGGGGTGGAAAAGAGATCGCGAGCGTACACCCGAAGATGCCGACAGATTCAGTTTATTTACAGATAGGGCCGTTCGTTAACTTAGCTCGAACCTACCAGTCACCAAAATATGTCAGGATGAACAACGAGTCAATGCTTTTTTCGTCCGCCGGGAGGCCGCGTCACGGGAGAATCAAGCCGGCTGAGCAAGATAACCTCTTGACTATAAGCAAGTTCCAGGTTAGATTTTTTTTGATGTTGGTCTGGTTCCTCCAACCCGAAACCCGGAATATTCAGCCCACGATCCGATTGACCAAAGAGCCGATCCCGGCTATCCGAACCTCCACCTCATCGCCTGGAGTCATCGGCCCAATCCCAGAAGTTGTCCCGGTGGCGATCAGGTCACCCGGTTGCAGGGTCATGACTTTGGAAATGAAAGAGACCAGTTCAAAGACATTGAATAGTAGATGACAAGTGTTGGAAGACTGCTTGACCTGACCGTTCAACAGACACTGGATATCCAGACTATCCGAGGTCAACCCGGAAACGACCCAAGGGCCCAGGGGACAAAAAGTGTCAAAGCCCTTGGCCCTGGTCCACTGCTTGTCTTTGGCTTGCAAATCCCGGGCCGTGACGTCATTCAAGCAGGTATAGCCGAAAATATAGTCAGCCGCTTGATTGACTTCGACATTCCTGGCCGTCTTACCGATGACTACTCCCATTTCAGCTTCATAGTCAACCTGCCGGGACATGGCCGGATAAACGATGTCGTCACCCGGTCCGATCACCGAGGAGGCCGGCTTCAAAAATAGCAAAGGTTCTTCCGGCAGCTTAAGCCCCATCTCCTGGGCATGGTCGCGGTAGTTCAGGCCGATGGCCACCACCTTGGACGGCGTCACCGGGGCCAGCAGACGCACTTCGTCTAAAGAGACCTCCGGTCCGGTAATCTGATATGGTTCCAAGAAATTACCGCTAATCCGGCGAAACCCGGCGCCTTCGTCTACTCCAAAAGCAATGGCGCCATTTTTGTCTTGGTATTTGATGTATTTCATATCTTTGGTGAATTCTCCATTATGTCGGTTGAGAGGTTAATCAATCAGAGGCAGGAGCTGATATGGCGATTGCTCTTCTTCCGAGCCGGGCTTATCAGTGCGTCAAATTCCCCTTATCAACAGCGTCAATGATTATTTGAAACTCTTCCAACGAGCCGACGACCAATGTTTTCTTGCGCAAATCTTTTAACATAACGGTGTCGACTATGGCCTTGATCTGATCTTCCATCAATGAAGGAACCTGGCCGAATCTGCTCCCAAGGATTTCCAGAATCGTCTCTCGCATCGTCACTTGCACACCTTCCTGGAAACCTTCTTGGTGACCTTCTTGGTGACCTTCTTGGTGACCTTCTTGATGACCTTCTTGGAACCATGTTTCGGCTAAACCGGGCATAGCATCACCTCTTTGGTTGTTAAAGACATCGTCCAGCGCCTCTCTCAACTCCAGCGAACTCATTTTTTCCTTATTTGCCAGTAAGTAATGGACAACCTTTTCCAGGTGGTCATGATGATAATATCCTTGTCCAGATTTTCGCAGTAACTCCAATATGGCTCGAATGTGGGCTCGCAGTTCATCGCTGTGAAATATGTATTTCAGGATCAGCAAGACCGCTCTGAGTATCTCCCGACCCTTGATGTCCTCGTCCCGGTAAATGGACAAGTCATAGAGAAGATAACTAAAATCAGGTAGAAATGATTGGAGACGAATACGCTTGAAAAACAGGCCCCGAAAGCTCTCCGGGATATCCCACCGGTTGACTCCGTGATACAACACTATCGGCACAATATGCGGGAGGGTCCCATCCCAATCCTGGCCCATGGTATGCTCCCATATCCGAATCATATAACGGAGCAGGTGAAAAGCGATCAATGGTTCAGGATAGCTCTTGTGCTCAAATAAAATGTAGACCAAAGCCCGGCCGCCATCCGTTGTTTCCACTTCATACAGGAGGTCGGACAGTCTCTCCTTCAGATTGCCATCGACAAAAGTGTCCTTACGCGGTTTAAGCGTATCAAGATTAAGCTCTTGAACCACCTCATCAGGGAGGTAATTCAACAAAAAATCCACAGCCTCTTCTTTGTTGGAGAAGACACTTTTGAAAAACCGGTCATGGCTGTTGACAATTGCATCCGAAGTCACGATGATGCGCCCTCTTCCAGCTCAATAATATTCTATCACCACCCGATCCAGGTAATCCGCAAAAACGGCCAGGTGATCGGCGATGGCCGCGGTGTCGGGCTTTTTGGAGGCAAGTTCAATGGCCAGTCCGAGTTCGCCCAGATATATGAATCCGTAACTACCGGCGGAACCCTTGATGCTATGGGCGATCCGCTTCAAGGTGTCAAAATCCCCATCGGCCAAGGACTGGTGCATGGAACTGATATAATTCCGATAGTCACTTATAAATTCTGGGATCAAATCTTCCAAAATCGAATTCACCTTGACAACATAATCTATTTTCTGCCCCATTTCCGGCGTAGTCGAGGTTTTTTCAGTTGCCGGTCGGACAGATGTCATCTCTCGCGGCTGATCGGTCTTACCCGCCGGCGGAGGAGAAGTCATAGTTGCGGCACCGCCGTCGCCTTTCCTTTTCATGACAAAATTTTGAATTGTTTTGAACAGCCTGTCTTTATTAATCGGTTTGGTCAAATAATCATTACAGCCGGCGTCGAGGCATCTTTGCTTATCTCCCTTGA
>JADFXY010000527.1:0-2349 GCA_015233355.1 Deltaproteobacteria bacterium
CATTTGATAAAGTAAAGGGATTTGGGCTTGGAGCGGTGGATTACCTGATCAAGCCGATTGCGCCGGAAGAACTTCTGGCCCGGGTCCGGACGCATGTCACGATCAATCAGCTAGGCAAGGAACTCCAGGCGGCCAACCGGCATCTGGAGGAGAGAGTGGCAACCCGAACCGCTGATCTCAGGGCGGCCAATGCCGCTCTGCAATTGGAAATCGCCGAACGGAAACGGGCGGAGGAAGAGTTACGCCAGGTCAACCGGATGCTTAAAATACTTAGCGAAGGAAATCAGTCCGTTATACACGCCACAGAGGAAGCGGCTCTTTTGCAGGAGATCTGCCGCATCGTGGTCGAGATTGGCGGTTACTTGCTGGCCTGGGTCGGTTTCGTCGAGCATGATGACGCCAAAAGTGTCCGGCCGATGGCCGCAAACGGCCTGGATATAAGCTACCTGGACACAGTCAAGCTCACCTGGGCGGACACGGAGCGAGGGCGCGGCCCGACAGGGAGGGCCATTCGTTCCGGCCAGCCCCAGATCGCCTCGGACATTCGGACCGACCCCAATTTCAGCCCCTGGCGGGAGGAAGCCATCCGGCGCGGTTATGAATCATCCGTCGTTTTGCCGTTATATGACGGTGACCAGGTGTTTGGAACTTTGATGATTTACGCCTCGGAACCTGATGCCTTTCATCCGAAAGAATTGGAACTGCTGATGGAGTTGGCCCACGACCTGGCCTTCGGCATTTCGTCGTTGCGGGCCCGGGCCGACCGTAAATTGGCCGAAAAAGCCCTGCGCGAAAGTGAACAAAGATACCGCCGGATCGTGGACACAACCAATGAGGGAATCCTGGCCTTAGATGAGAATGTCAGGATCACATTTGCCAATCCTCGAATGGCCGAGATGCTCGACTTTCAGATGGCCGAAATGCTCGGCCGCGACTTTGCATCATTCATTCTTGAAGAGGAGCTTCCCGATCACGCCAGGAAGATGGAGGCCCGGCGTCAAGGTCTGGCAGAGCAATATGAACGCCGGTTCCTGTGCAAAAACGGGCAGGTGGTGTGGACCTTGGTTTCAGCCACGCCGATTTTTGATGCTGGCCACCAGTTCATCGGTTCTTTTGGGATGTTCACCGACATCACTGAGCGGAAGCGGATGGAAGAAGAACAAGCCAGACTGGAACAACAACTCCGGCAGGCCCAAAAAATGGAGGCCATCGGGACTTTTGCCGGAGGTGTGGCCCATGACTTCAACAACGTATTGACCGCCATAGTCGGGTATGGACAGCTCACGAGACAGGAACTGGGTGAACGAGATCCCTTGAGGGGTTATGTGGATATCATTCTGTCTGCATCGGAGCGCGCGGCAAATCTGACCCAAAGTCTTCTGGCCTTCAGCCGGAAGCGGGCAATCAGCCCCAGGCCGGTGGATCTCAACGAAATCGTAAAGAGGGTAGACAAATTTCTTCTACGGGTTATTGGTGAGGATGTGGAATTAAAAACAGTCCTGGCCAATGAACGGTTGACCGTCATGGCCGACAGCGGCCAAATTGAGCAGGTCCTGATGAACCTGGCGGCCAATGCCCGGGACGCCATGCCCCAGGGAGGCGCTTTCACCATTAAGACGGATTGTGCCTATATCGGGCGCGAGGTCATTGGATCATATGACAGCATAACGCCCGGGTCATATGCGGTCATTTCAGTCTCAGATACGGGTGAGGGCATGAATGAGGAGACGAAGCAAAGAATCTTCGAGCCTTTTTTTACGACCAAAGAGACCGGCCGGGGGACAGGGCTTGGTCTGGCCATCGTGTACGGGATCATCAAGCAACATAACGGGGTGATCAATGTATACAGTGAACCTGGACTAGGGACGACATTCAAAGTCTATCTGGAACTCGTCGAAGTTAAAATTGAGGGTGCCGACATTCCCGGACGCGCCGCCCTCCCTGTCGGGGGGGCTGAAACAATTCTGGTGGCAGAGGACGATACCGCAGTCAGAGACATCATGAAGGTTATCCTTGAAAGACACGGATACACCGTGATCGAGGCGGAGGATGGACAGGATGCGATCAACAAGTTCATGGATAATAAAGACAAAATAGATCTTCTTATCTTTGATGTGGTCATGCCGAAAAAAAACGGCAAAGAAGCTTATGAGGAAATCAAAAAAGTCAAAGGAGATATCCAAGCCGTTTTCTCCAGCGGTTACACGGATGATATTCTTCAAAAAACAGGGATAATAAAAGAAGGCCTGGGCTTTATCTCAAAGCCGGTGACGCCGCACCTTCTCCTGTTAAAAGTCAGACAAGCCCTGTCCCGGTAACACAAGATATCTTTTTACGGAGCTTGACGGA
>JADFXY010000527.1:2454-2884 GCA_015233355.1 Deltaproteobacteria bacterium
CCCCCTGGGTACATGGTTCTAATACGCTCTGCACCCTTAGTTAATGACATTGACTCGCTGGTTTAAGCCCTTCAAACGGCTAAAATTTTCATACCTCAGGTTCAGCCACAAGTATCTCATTTGGAAAGCCTATATTGCTCTTGCCTCAATATACTTCAGGTATAATATCAACATATCTCTTCTCCCCCGATCCATCGTTTACTATTCCAACTCTTCCAACACATCTGGATATATCAATTATTGGTTGCTTTACACGGTGTTACGGTCTAACGCCAACATTCCCGCCATAACTCCGGGTGGCGGCCGGGCTTCGTCCCAGATTAACTTCTCCCGGCAGATTCATGAATTCGACCAAATTAAATTGAATTAACTTGGTTTTGATTAATTCCAGTTTTTGGGTCAACCTCTTCTTCCCCACGAAAAGGCAAAA
>JADFXY010000528.1:0-2881 GCA_015233355.1 Deltaproteobacteria bacterium
GGCCGTGACGTCCACCGGGAGGCCACTTCCTGTTATCGGCAGGACAAAGAGATGGCTGCGCCGCCCATCTTGCCAGGCATCCCAATGGCGGACAAATATCTTATCATAAACAACCCCGGTGGCAGGCCGCGTTCAATGTGTTGCAGCGAAAGAATATCCCAAGTAGATTTATTCACTTCCCCGATGAAAGTCACTGGGTTCAAAAACCACACAATACTATTCAATGGTATCAGGCCATTATCGACTGGATCAATCAATACTGCCGATTGCCGAAGCCGGCCGAGGAGGCCGCAGTCAAGCTCGCCCAGGTCCCTGGGGCCGGACCAGTCCAGCCCTCGGAAGAAGATAATTAATCCCGTCTTTGATTCGCCCTGGAATGGATGATTTGTGGGATTGCTCGCTTATCCCGCCTGAGGTATGGCCTTTTTCTCGGAATAACTCGCTTGTTAGCCCCGATGTAAATATCTTTCCCAATCTCCCCGGCTCTACGGCCGCCCCCCAATGTCTGTGATGTGTCTGGAATTGGGAGCCAAAAAATTATCCGCAGATTTCGCAGATGGGCGCAGATAGATGAGGTCCATAGGCACCTGCGGTTATTTGTCTTTTTCCATCTGTGCAAATCTGAGTAATCTGTGGATTAAGTCGTGGCCGGCCTCCGGGATATGTCTAGTCTGGGTATGCTGTTTCTACCTGACGGCGGTCTGGAATTTTTTCGGGGTTCGCATCAATTTTCATCTTTTTTGAATTTAAGTATCAAGTAACAATCAATTTTAGCCGATAAAAGATCAGGGAAACGGATTTCCCCGATTGTTATTGTCCATAATGAATATGAGTAACCGGTCATGTGACAGGGAGGTCGTCATGAACCTAGGCGCACTGCAAGGATTTGGCTTTACTCCGTCAAACATCCCCAGGCTTGATCTCACCAATAACTCCAACACCCAACAAACAAACCTTGACCAGAGCCTATTCGCCCAAACCAAGGCGGTATCCGGTAAGGTTGCCATGAACTCCAAAGACGGCACCACCACCCAGATCGCGGCCGGTGGGATTCACCTCGAGGCGGAACAAGCCGTATCATCAACCTCCGGGTCATCCGGTCAGGCCAACACGGCGGAAAGTTATCGCCGAATGAGTTTGGACTTTTCTTTTCTCTCCTACCAGACAGGCCAGGCCCCCATCGGCGACTTGATGGCCTCGGGTGAAGCGACCGACTTGCAAAAAGCCTTCAACGATCTGACCACTGGTAAAACCAAGAGTTTTGACAAGTATGATCAGGCGGTGGGAAACTTCTTTAACGATCTCCAAAACGACCTTCATTTAAGTTCCGATGAGTTCAAGACTGCTCAGGATATCTTCAAGAATACGGTCAGAGAGTACTTTGCGCCCGGCACTCAAGCCCAATCGACTGATGCCACGCCTCAAAATCAGAATCAGGTTTTAGGTGGCCTGCTCATGAATCAAGGGAACCTGCAGCTCTCGGCCCGGCAGTATGAGGCGGCTTTCACCAGTTACAATCAGGGCCGGGACAGCCTCCAGGCCGGTGGCCAGGATACCGGTCAAATAGACGCCTTGCTGGCAGCGATGGCCAAGAAGCTCGATGTCCAGCCTGACCAACTGGCGGCATTAGGTGACCAACTGGTGGCCAGAATGCTGCATCCTGAGCTGATCGGGAGCCAAGCGGCTAATGGCCAAAATCAGGCCGGATCGGCTCAAGGCGGTGACCAGTCGGGGCAGGCCAGAGATGCGGCCAAGTCAGGAGCGGCCGATGAAGCTGACCAAGCTGGATCTCAGGAAGAAACCGATGCCGCCAACGGGATGGACATTTTGCGACAAATGCTCCAAATTCCCTGGCCCGCTCTTCCGCCCATGACGACGCCTGACCAGTCTCAGACCAACCAGACTCAGATCTATCAGGTTCAGAACCAGGCTCAGGCCAATCCGGTCAGCTAAAGATCGGATTTGAGAAGATCCCAACGGAGGACGCAAAAAAGGTAAGTCACACATTTTTCTGCCAGTTATATGTGGTGATTCGTCTCGGTCGGCTCAGGCCCGGATAAATCACCATACTTTTTTTAGGCCGCAGCTCTTTTTGAAAGACCTTTGAATCCACGTCGTCCGGCCGAACAAAATCGTAACCAACGAATTGTCCTGGTTGCGTATAAGCTGGAAGTAATGTATAGAAAGGGCTCTGACTCGACCCGCGCCGATGTAGGCCGTTTGAAGGATGAATCGACATATAACATCAGCTCACCCGGTGAATAATTTTGTTTCCGATTAAGTATCTAGTTAAATATCTAGCCGGCATCATCGTTCCGTTGATTATCCTTCCGGCTGTTTCCGGGGACATCCTTGGCGCTCCAGGTCAAGGCGCTCCGGAACAATCCCCGGCCGGCCCGACCTTTGGCTCTCAGTCCGTACTGAAGGCTTGCTGGACCCAGGAGGAGCTACGAGGGCGTCCAAACGAAAAGAAGGCAGGAAGACCGGCCGTCTCGGATGAGACTATTCCGTTTAAGGACCGGCCGGAAGTTCGGCCGACGCCATTGCCGCGGGAATGGCACAACTGTATCCGCCGGGTGAATCCGGGCCACCGGGCCAAGGCCGTCGCCCTGACCTTTGATTTGTGCCAGGGGCCGCACGGGCGGGCCGGATATGACGCGGAGATCGTCGATTATCTCAGACAACATCAGATAAAAACTACTTTTTTTGCCGGGGGCAAATGGATGGTTGACCATCCTGCCCGGACCATGCAACTCAATGTCATTAACTTAAGGTCAAGTGGGCTCATGTGTTGGTGGAAGACAAAAAGACTGGCGAGCCTACTTAACCGTTAGTTGTACAAAATAATTTTCTTATTTCTTGGCACACTTTTCTATTGAAA
>JADFXY010000529.1:0-2863 GCA_015233355.1 Deltaproteobacteria bacterium
AGCCTTAAATTTTCCGTCGGCTGCGGCCTTAATGGCTTTTTCATATGACTTCGAAGAAAATATATCCATATCCTCACGGGTCACCCCGTATTTTTCGGCGCAAAGTTCCGCACTCATGCCCATATGGAAGTCATTCAGATGATCCCACAGCCCGTCGTGGATCATGCCGTCGATCATCTGCGAGGAGCCCATCCGGTATCCCGTCCGGGCCTGAAATAAATAATAAGGCGCCAGGTTCATGTTTTCCAGACCACCGGCGACGACCACGTCGGCATCGCCACAGATGATGGCCTGGGCCGCCAGCATAACCGCCTTAAGTCCGGAACCACAGACTTTGTTGACGGTGACTGCACCCACAGAGTAGGGCAGGGCGGCCTTTAAGCAGGCCTGTCTGGCTGGATTTTGCCCTAAACCGGCCGGAAGAACATTACCCATGATGACTTCATCTACGTCTTCCTTGGAAATTCCTGCCCGCTTAACCGCCTCGGTGATGACAATCGCCCCCAAGTCCGTGGCCGGCATGGCGCTTAAACTTCCGGCAAAGGCGCCAACGGGTGTTCGGCAAGCGCTGACAATGACCACTTCTTTCATGACACGTCCTCCCCAGAAAGCCCGCTCCACTCGCTTGGGGCAGGCGCATGTATTGGCTTTGGAGCAAAATTTTCGAGAGCCTGTTCAGGTCGTTCTGTGTTTTCAGCCACTAGTTGCTCCAATTAGCCCGATTGTTGGTAGTCTTGCATAAAGATGAACTTATAGATATATTGAATCTGTTTTTGTTTGTCAATTGATTTCAAACCCGGCGCCGGAATAGCCAGCCAAACCGCCATTCGAGGGAATAATGATCAAGAACGCTTCCACTTACACATTTAGTCTCGCCTTTGGGGAACATTTTGTGGTATGTATGCCTGTGAACCCGGCCCAAACCAACTAGGGACAATTTCCAAGTCAGCCAGACGACTACTACCACTCGCGGGAGGCGACTCATGTCTTTTCTTTGGAATTTAATCGTTTTTTTGTTTTTCGTTTTAGCCGCGGCCGCGGCCTGGGTGAGATACTGGAATGATCGTCACAAAAAATCCATAACCTCCGCCGACGAAGTACATTACGTCGATGTCGCTGATGACTACCGCCTGGCGGTGCATAGATTCCGGCCAAGAAACCCGGTCCAGGGTAGGGAACCGTTATTCCTTTGTCATGGTTTGTCAGCCAATCGATTCTATTTTGACTTCAATCCCGTTTGCTCTTTGGCCCGGTATGCCGCCGAACAAGGTTGGGACACCTGGGTCGTGGAATTGCGCGGGGCCGGGTATTCCCGGCGGCCCTTCTGGAACAACCCATTGTCATCATATCGTTATGATTTTATGGATTATTTACTAAAAGACCTGCCGGCTGCCGTGAAATTGGTGCTCGACCAGACCGGGGCCGAGAAGCTGCATTGGGTGGGACATTCCATGGGTGGGATGCTGCTTTATGCCTATCTGGATGCCTACGGAGACGGGCAGATCCGTTCCGGCACCGCCGTTTCCGCTCCAACCAGTTTTGTGGAAATGACTCCCACGATTATGAAAATATCCAATAAAACCAGGTGGACGCCTGCAATTCCTTGGCCCACTGGGATAATCTATTGTTTAAGCCTTCCTTTAACCTGGATGGGGATAAATTTCGTCAACAAGATTTTGATAAACAGCGATAATCTATCTAAAGCCGACGCGATCAGATTTTCGATTGTGTGCGCAGAAAATTGGTCCTCGGGTCGACTGGGCAAAACCTTCATCGATTGGGTCTTCACCGGAAATTTTGAGCCTGATCCGGCCCGCCCCGGATTCAAAGAGCGCCTGGCCGAGATTCAGTTGCCCATGCTGATCATGGTCGGCGCGGCGGACCAACTGACTCCGCCGCCGACGGTCCGCTTTGGATTTGAGCGGATCGGCTCTTCAGATAAGGAATATCATCTGTTTGCCCAAGAAGATGGTGACTTAGCTGATTATGGCCACGTCGATATTCTCTTGGCGGAAACTTCTCCCCAGGAAGTTTATCCCAAAATCTTGCAGTGGGCGGAAGATCACACCAAATAACCGAATGGCCCGTTGCCGAGCCGGCCTCTGATCGCTCACAAAAAAAAGCCCTACCATAGGCAGGGCTCAAGGAGGTGAGTCTTTCGGCCATCAGAAGGGGAGTTTCGGACAACCAAAAGTTATTGCAGCAAATTAGTACTATTAAGGGGTCATGTGTAGACTCCCTGTTTGTAGCGTTCGATTTCATACCAGCCGACTTTGGCCGTTGACGCCATGATGGTTTTAAGATTTTCCAACCGCGTGCCGGAAAGGTTGTTCATGGATTTGGCCATTTCATTAATATCATCCTCAAGAGATTGGACGATGGGAGCCATATCCTTTGCCGCAACTTTCGGGTCTTCCAGGGCTTGTTTATATGTCTCCATGGATCCAAATACTTTCTCCAGTCTGGCAATACCCGTTTTGTCCACGTCCGTCGTGTTTGATGGAATGATGGAGGTGGCTCCATAGATGGAGTGTGTGCCATCGAACGTATTGGTATTGGACGACGTGACCGAATAGGAACCATCTGAGCTGCGCGGTATCTTCGAATCGAGCAGCGCTTTGAAATCTGCTCCATTGCTCCCTTTGGTCGAGGTTGGTTTGCAGGTAGCATCCATCATCGTGCCATCGATGTAACAATTTGCGACTTTCACGGTCCACCTCCGCCGCTCGCGGCTTAGGGATGATTATACTCAATGGTCATACAATTTTTGATCTTGTTTTTTGGTGTAATCCTGGTATTCTTCAGCACCCCTTCCCCGCTCTTAATGCAATGAGTATGCCAGACACGGGATGACTCCAACTTT
>JADFXY010000052.1:0-16459 GCA_015233355.1 Deltaproteobacteria bacterium
ATGGGTTGGAGCTGTAGTTCACTGGTGTCCAGCCACTGTAAGGGCCGTATTGTATGTAGGTTGATAAATTATTAGAGCTGTCTAGGGTCAAGATGCTGGCAGATCCACCCGTTCCCGACCAGAGCAGGGTTCTTTTCGTCCCATCGGATGGGTTGGAGCTGTAGTTCACCGGCTTCCAGCCGCTGTAAGGGCCGTATGCTTTGTAAGCTGTCATATTTTTGGAGCTGTCCAGGGTCCAGATGCTGGCAGATCCGCCCGTTCCCGCCCAGACGAAATCGTAGGTTGTTTTGGCCGGGGTGCCACCTTGTCCACCACGTACCGGCCAAACATAGCCAGACGCCGCCTTGGTGCCGCTGCCCAAGTGGCCATCGTTCAGGTAGACGTTCCACTTGTTGTACGTGGTGGCGTAGGCCATCGTAGTACTCGACCAATAGGCGTACAGCCCGACACCGGCACCGATAAATGGATAACCTGTGGGGAGCGCCGGACTATAGCGGCTGTTGTCCGTCAGGCTCTTGAGTTCATTAACATTGGGTAAGCGCCAATCTCCGGAGTGAGAACCGTCGGTCAATCCACAGCTTCCACTGGTCAACCCATTGGCGGCGCATAGAGCGTCGGTCCAATTCTTTGGTCCAAAGCAATTGGCGTTTTTGAGCCAGATTAACCCAGTGAGGTTATCGGTCACGCTGCCGTCGTTGTTATCGATGAATCTGGGACTAGGCCAAGCGACACCGGCCTGCTTATCGCCATCTTGACCCGTACCGGCACAAGCGATTACATTTCCCTTAGCGTCATAACAGGTGGTTTGGCCGGTTTTCCCGACTGGTGCGGGTGGGAGCGTAGCGTCCCTGGCCGGACCTGAATATTCTAAACCGCCCTCGGCTGCGTCGCGGGCGGAAATGATCGAAGAATCAAATGACCCAGATTGTCCGCCCCGAACCGGCCAAACGTAGTTGTAGTTCGTCTTGTCTTGGTCGTTCACGCCGTCGACGTACATACCGACGAACCACGCGTAGCTCGTACGGTCGGCGCCCGTAGTACTTGACCAGTAGTAGTACGGCTCAACACTGACACCGGTAAAGGGATGACCTGTGGGCAGCGCCGGACTATAGTGGCTGTTGTCCGGCAGGCTCTTAAGTTCATTAACATTGGGTAAGCGCCAATCCCCGGCGTGAGAACCGTCGGTCAATCCACAGCTTCCACTGGTCAACCCATTGGCGGCGGATAGAGCGTCGGTCCAATTCTGTGGTCCAAAGCAATTGGCATTTTTGAGCCAGATCAAGCCCGTAAGGTTGTCCATCACCGTTCCATCATTGTTATCGGTAAACCGGGGGTTGGGCCAGGCCACACCCTTTTGTAAGGCGCCGTCATCGCCGGCGGCGTAAGTGGTGATTTGGCCGGTTTTAGGGACGGGGGCTGGGTAGGTCTGGCTTTCTCCCGTAGAAGGCAGACAGCACAATAAGACTACCAATGTGAATAGGATGATGAAGGTGCGGTAGCGTGGCATCTTTTCCTCCATTGTGGTTTGGTCCTTATAATTCAAGTTGTTGAACTGTGATTAATTGTCTGAACCTTGATTACGCTGATTAAATGATTTACTATGAGTGTCTAAACCCTAACGGCTAATCATCTGTCTGATGCGTGGATGGCCTGCTTTTCTCATAGCTTATCAGTTAATCAGCGTAATCAAGGTTCAGACAATGAGGGTGTCGCAACGCCGGCAAGCAACATTCGGATATCCAAGCTTCGCCTGGCATGACACCGATACCCCAATCCGGCCTATAAGGCTTGAAGATTCAGTCCCACACCGGGGATGACCTTTTGACTTCTGTTTTCATTATTAGCGACCGATGAAGCCGGCCGGACACCGGTGGGATGAAAAAGGGGCACTTGTAGTTTATTCGGCTTGATCTTATCTTGTATGCAGGAGGATGAGGAGATGTCAAGGTAAAACTGAAGGAATTTATGTGATAAAACCACCAGTGTAGTCAACTATTATCTATGTTATTTTAAATTAACAGATTGTTTTAGAACGCTATTACCTATTCTATTGGTGCACTATAGCCGGAATGTCGGTTGTTTTTATACCGTTAATTAGTGGTTATCCTTGTCTTTTCTAACCGCTGAGAGCCGACGGCAGATTGCTTATACTTTCTTTACGTCACTTCCACCTTGACCAGGTGTTCGGCCGCGGCCAGATCCGCCTTAAACACATCCCGGTTGGTATGATTCAAAATGACGAACACCGGGCAGCGATAGCCATCCCCAGCCAGACCCACGGCCGAGCCCAGGTCCATCCGTTGCTTAAGTCGGTAGAATGAAGGTAGTTCCTTGATCCGGTCCAGTCCGGTGATGGCCCGGAGCTGACCCGGTCGTGGTGGGAAATACTCTAACACGGCGGTATGTCGCACGAATTTTTGGGTGAGGTCAGGCTCCCGGCCCAGGCACACGGACAAATTGGCCGCATCTAAGCTGAAGCCGTAAGTCAATTCCGCCATCTCCGACCGGTATCCCCCGATCCGAGCCCCGGTCTCCACCAATTTGGGGCCGCGGGGCGTGACCATAATGTCGGAATGGAGAGCCACATTCCTGATGCCCAGGGCCGCGGCCACCTTGGCGTTTACTTCCCTGACGGCCGCCTGATCCTGTTCCGAGAGTTCCGTGGGGCTAGTCCGGGCATAGACATGGTAATCATCATGGCCCAGGGCCGCGCCGCTCTTCAGGTCGGTAATGAGTCCCGGCCAGACCCGGCCAGACCCATCCACCACCGAGTCCAGGGCCACCTCCTGCCCCTCCAGCCAGGTTTCGACCAAGACGGTATCCCGGATGGGGACGCCGTGCCGCCGCGCCGCCAGGGGCAGAGCCTCCTGAAATCTGATCAAACCAGAGGTCAGCTCATCCATGTTCCGGCATTTGTAAATCAGAATACTCTTAAACAGATTGCGGGGCTTGAGGGCCACTGGAAAGCGCAAGTCGGGCGGGGGCTCGGGACCGGCCATGGTGGTGAACTGCCCGTTCAATTCCGGGTACCTGACGTCCACGGTCCGGCGCATCAGGTACTTGTCCCTAAATATCCGGGCCTGATGCAGGTTCAGACCGGTCAGGCCGAAAGAAGCAAGGAGCACGGCATGTTCCTGCACGCGGCGTTCCCGGCGGTTGAGCACCGCCACGACCCGGTCTCGATGGGGCCACGACGTCAGGGCCGCGGCCAACCCGGCCAGGTCTTCCGTATCGTTGACCGGATCATAAGCCACCAGGTAATCCAGGTCGGTTCTGGAAGACAGGTCTTCATCCGGTTCGGCCAGGACGGCGACCTCAAAGCCGAGGTCTTTGACTATTCGGCAAAACCGTTGCACGCCGGTAAAGAACACGATATTTTTCAAGAATGGCCTCGGAGGGACTACCGCCGGATCAGACCTGGGCGCGAATATGGGGCCAGGTCTGGAGAGGAGTCATCCATAACCGGACGCAGATCCAGTTGATGATAAACCTGGTCGATAATCGTCATCACTTCCGGTTTCAGGTGATTGGCTGATTCGGTGATGGGATAGGGAAACAGAATGCGGCAAATTCTGGAAAACTCATCTTTGGATGGCAACACCTCGCCGATGTGGGGAACACCGTCGGTAACTATGAATTCATCGTCGTTATTCATATCCTGAAAGGTGATTTCGTCTTTTAAGTAGTCAATATGTCCGTCGCTTCGATGAAAACGGTATAGCCCCGCCCGGAGGTTGCCGTTTACTGTTTGGGGCATATTTTTTTTGTTGAACAAGATGATGTGGCTGCCTTTCATCCGTTTGCGGTAAGTGGCGTTTAATTTGTCCACGTCGATTTCCACATCCGCATCCAGGAATTCCAGGATATGAAAGGCATCTAGGGGAACCAGGCCGTTCTTGATGTGCAGTAACGAGAGCATGGGGAAGGCCCCGGTATAGCGAGCATTGCATTCCACGGGATAGACCCGCCCTTCGTCCTCCTGGGCGATGAAATCGATGCCGAAGATGCCGCGGTAGCCCTGACCCTGCAGATATTCGCCCACCTTGAGGACGATTCTTTCCGCCTGGCTGTTCAGCTCCGGAGAGAATTGCTCATAATCCCAGGAGTGGCCGCAAAAAACGCCATTGCCCTGCTTGACCCTGATGACGTTGGGAACATCAAGGATCTGACTTTGGAGCGCGGAGAACAGGGTGCCGGAACGCGTCAGGCATACCGCCACGCTGGCCGGCTGGCCGGATTTATAGGTCGTAACATTAACCGAATGAATCTCCTCCCCGCGGTAGGAGCCGCCGGCTACGGCTTGAGCGAACTCGTGGAAGTCATCCTCAGAAAAAATGAAGAAGGTTCCCCGCCCGCCGCCTCTTGGGATGTCCGGCAACTGGAAAACCAGCTTGGGGCCGTATTTGAGGATAAAGCTCTGGTAATCGGCCAGGGTCAAAGGTTTTTCCAGGGAGACGTTTTCCCCTGGGATGACCGGCAAGTCGAGTTTTTTCAATACGTCCCGAAAAATCTTCTTATTTTCGATGGGTTTCCGAATATCCGAGGGATTGCCCACGACTCGCCAGCCGTGCCGTCTGGATATTTCCTCCACCTCGGGGTAGCTCTGGTACACAATCAGGCAGATTTCACCCTTGAGGGTGGACAGGAGATCGAACACCTTGGGGTGCTCCAGAAAGAAAACCGTGTTCACTTCATCCCGGTCCGGGAGTGGTTGGCCCTTTAGCTCTCTTTCTAAGCAAAAGACTTTCAGGTATCTTTCCATTCGGCGGACTTCATTGGAATCCTTGAAGGCCACGACCTGATAGTTCTTGATAAAAAAGCTGGGGATAATCCGCATGAATGCAGTTACACCCAAGCCCAGGAAATTCCGATCCATTTTATCAAAGCACGCCCTGACGTCCTGGAGAGTCTCGATCTTCATAGTAAACCTTCCAAAATTCGCACCGTACCGGAATGGGACATGCAAGTTTTAGCTCTGTGTTAATGTAATCTCTGCTAACTACCAAAAAAATCTTTAGTTGTAAAGGCTTTTTATGGTCTTTAAAGCTGCCTCGGACCGGCCACGGTCTCGGCGCAAGCATGAGAAAGTCAAGCCGTAGAGGCCGCAGAGAAACAAAAAGTCTGGTCTATCAGCAAGCCCGACGGCGGTCGAGATGACGGCCTGATTTTGAATTCAAAAGTCGGGGACATGACAGGCGACATACCGATTTTCGTCGGTCTTCACCAAGGTGGGACAAGTTCCATGACATTCCGGTGTTGCCCGTTGGCACCTGGCCATGTAACAGCAGCCCTCCAGACTATGAATCCGGCTTTGGTCCCGCACTGGGGGAGGGCGGCGTTTCTTGGTCGGATCGGGCACCGGGACGGCTGCGATCAGGGCCTGGGTATAAGGATGGAGAGGCATTGCGACGATCTTTTCCGTTGGCCCCACCTCAACCATCTGGCCCCGGTAAATCACTCCGATCCGATCACAAACATACCTGGCCGAGGCCAGATCATGGGTAATGAACAGGACGGTCAGATCAAATTCTTCCCGGAGTTGGAGCATCAAGTTCAAGATGTGGGCTCTGATGGAGGCATCAAGCATGGAGGTGGGTTCGTCCGCCACCACGAACCTCGGCCTGGTGACCATAGCCCGAGCAATGGCGACCCGTTGCCGTTGTCCGCCACTCAGTTCATGAGGATAGCGGAACAAGAAGTTCTTGGCTGGTTTGAGTCCCATCAATTCCATCATGTATTGAGTGCGTTCCACCCGTTGGGCCTGGTCGCCGATGTGGTGAATGGTCAACGGCTCCATCACCGTATCCAGGATGTTTATCCGGGGGTTGATTGCCTGATAAGGGTCTTGAAAGATCATCTGGACCAGACGGCGGAAGACCTTCAGGTCCTTTCCCGTGAGGCTGCCGACATCCATCCCGGAAATGATCATGCGGCCACGCGTGATCTCATCCAACTTGACCATCAGCCGGCCGCAGGTAGTCTTGCCGCTGCCTGATTCTCCGACCAGGCCGAATATTTCCTGCCGGGCAATAGCAAAGGAGACGTTGTTCAACGCCCTGATTTCATTTTCGCTACCGGATTTGAAGAGACGTTTTCTCGGGTTAAAGACCTTTGTGACGCCCTCGACTCGGACCATGTTTACCTGCTTTTACGTGAGATACATTACACAAGCTGGATTTTCCAATCACATTGGAGCGGTTGATCAAAGGAGGCAGCCAAAATCCACCGGCGCGTTATCACCTCTCGGAATATTTTGGGTTTAGATGAAACCAAATCATTGGCCGGAACAAATCACCGGCGCCATTCCTACAGTTTTGAAGTATAGAGGGAAAATATCACAATCATCCGGCGATAATCAAGACAAAATTATCGACACCCCGACTAGTCCTGGAATAGCGAGGTGAGGCTCAAGCGTTCAGCTTAAACACCACCGTGTCGTCGTCATAATAATCAATAATGTTGATACAGCCATAATCTTGGCCGAGACGGAAAACCTGGCAGAGGTCCAGGCCCAGGGCTTGGCAGAGGATGATCCGGTTGACCCCGGCATGGGCCAATAGAAGGATAGTCTGGTATTTGTGAATGTCCAAGAGGTGATGCAGCTTGGGCATGACCCGGTTTTGCAGGTCCAGCAGGCTCTCCCCACCGGGAATTCTGAAATTGACCAGATCGGCTAATCGGTTAGCCAATTCATCCGGGTAATTGTCTTGTATTTCCTGATAAGTCAGGCCATCCCAGGAACCCATGTTCAGCTCCCTGAAGTTGTTATCTTTCAGGTAGGCCAGACCGCGGTCTTGGGAGATGATGGCGGCGCCTCTGACGCACCGGCTGAGATCGCTGCAATAAACGTAATCTATCGCCTCATCTTCCAGCCGGGCCGACACCGCGTGCATTTGCTTCACGCCCAGTTCATCTATCCCCACGTCAATGTGCCCATTAATCCGGTTGGTGGCATGGTTTTCCACCCGGCCATGCCGGACCAGGATCAGTCTGGTTTTCTTCATTTGCATAACTTCTCGATAATAATCCCAATCGGGCGAAAAATAATTATTTATCCGTTCGGAAAACTTGATCGAGGCTACCTTAACACTCTGTCTCGTTTTTTTTCAATATGTTTTTTCGGCGGGAGGAGACGACTAATTGCCGAAAAAAAGTTGACTGATTTTGTCGCCTGATGTTATAAGTAAAAGCTAAGTTGCAACCAACTCACGTTTTTTGACCCGGATATGAAGATCGGCCGGGATGCTTATGCAGGTGGCGCCCATCTCGTCTTTATCCTTAAAGTGCCCCGGCACAATCTGATCACACCATGACATATCCCAGGCCGTATCAAATCCGAACCGAACAAGGCGGATGCGGAATATGGCGGCATTTTTTTTAGTTCCGATGATTATACGACTGGTTACGGAGTGTTATATGACTTTGTCTCTTCTTTTGGTGGATGATTCCCCATTCGGAAGAAAGATGGTTAAGAAATGCTTACCCCCGGGCGAATACCGCATCCGGGAGGCCTCGGACGGCCGAGAATGTCTGGAACTTTACAGGCAAGAGGTGGCTGATTTGGTCTTTCTCGATCTGACCATGCCTGAAATGGACGGATTTGAGACTTTGGCCCGGCTAAAGGAAATTCACCCCGACTGCCGGGTGATAATCGTATCAGCCGATATCCAGCCGGCGGCCAGAGAAGAGGTTATGAAACTGGGGGCCTTGGCCTTTATTAAAAAGCCCCCCAATGCTGAAACCATAAAAGAGGCTGTCGAGAAGGTGCAATCGTGATCGAGTTTACAGATGAAAGGCATGAGGCCCTGGTCGAGTTAATCAACATCTGTTTTGGCCGGGCCATGGCATCTCTGGCCGAGTTGTTGGAAACACATATTCATTTGAGCGTTCCGGTCATCAGGTCGGTTAATCCGGAGGAAGTCATCAAGGTCCTGACCGCGTCCATTGAAGATAAGGATGAAGTTACCATTGTGCAACAAGCCTTTGGTGGTGAATTTGCGGGGGAAGCAGTCCTGGCCTTACCGGGTTGGACCAGCCAGAGTTTGGTCTCCATGCTGACGGAACAAAGTGGATTTACTTCCGATTTGGAAATTGATAAGCTGAATCTGGAAGTAATTTTAGAGGTGGGGAATATTGTCATCGGGGCCTGCTTAGGGCAGTTTGCCGAACTGCTGGAATCCCGGATTTCGTACAGCCCGCCTGCGGTTTTTCTGGACCGCATAACATCGGCCGGGCTAAAGGAAAGATTGACCACCCGAGAAATAGACGCCTTGTTAGTCCAGACAAAGTTTAGCCACAGAGAACGTGAAGTAACCGGCTACCTTTTCTTTTTCCTCTCCCAATTCTGCCTGGAAGGGTTATTCGGAGCGGTTGATCGATTTATTAAAAAAATGTCATAATAAGTTAAGACAATAACTATAAGAGGCCGTTACATGTTTAATCCACCAGACGGAATCGATTATGCTCAAATAGTTGTTACCTTGAGTCAAGGGATTATTGTCATTGATCGGGAAATGCGGATATTGCTTTGGAATTACTGGATGGAAGCGCACAGCCGTTTAACCCGGGAAGATGTTTTAGGGAAAAAGATCGGAGACTTATTCCCCGATTTAGAGCAAAAAGGTTTTTTTTGGAAAGTCCGCAGCGTCTTTACCTTGGGCAATTTTGCCTTTTTTTCACAAGGATTACATAATTACATCTTCCCTTTGGCCGCCACCAGGTATCTGGAAACGAGCTTTGATAAAATGCAACAGAATGTGATCCTGGCCCCTTTGCGCAACCCGGACGGCCAGGTTGAATACATCTGTGTGTCCATCAAAGACGACACCGACGCGGCCATCTACAAAGAGCGTCTGGAACAATCAAAGCAAAAGTTGGAGATAATGAGCCGCACGGACCCGCTCACGGGATTGGTCAACCGGCGCTATCTGTTTGAACGGTTGCAGGAGGAAGTCTCCAGACATAAACGGTCGGGCAACCCACTTTCACTGGCCATTTTGGACATCGACTTCTTCAAGCATGTCAACGACACCTACGGGCATATTTGCGGTGACAAGGTGCTGATCCAGTTCTCCGAATTGCTGCAAAACCAGGTACGCCGATATGACCTGGTCGGCCGCTACGGAGGTGAGGAGTTTTGTGTTATTCTTCCCGGGGCTCCCCTGGCCGGGGCGGAAAAAGTGATGAATAGATTCAGAGGCTACGTCGAGAAGACACCCTGCCTGTGGGAAGAACAAAAAATTTATGTGACCGTGAGCGCCGGTGTAGCCTCGTCGGAAAATTTACCTGACTTAGATCTTGACTCCTTGCTCCGGTTGGCCGACGAAGCCCTCCTGGAGGCTAAGGGTAATGGCCGCAACCAGGTTCGGACATGGCCGTTGGAGTTCAAGACCGATCCGGTCATTCCCCTGGGAGCAAACGGCCTGGACGTCATGCCTGATGATGGCGCCGGCATGGAATCCACACTCGTTTAGATTGCATCCCGCCCTGTCGCCCGGACTCCCGGTAAACTAATTATGAGGCAGTCCCTCTTGAAGCGGGATGCGTAGTCCCTGGAGCAAAAACGTCCCCAGCGTGGCCACGACGCCCAGACTCACGATACCGGCGCGGAAAGTGAATAGATCCCCCATCACCCCTAGGAACAGCGGAACCAAGCCCATCCCCATCAGAACAGCAAAAAAAATGACCAGGGCCACGGCGGCCGGTCTTTCATCTACATCGGTCAGCAAGGACGCCATCGACAGGCCCAAAGGAAAAAAACCGGAGATGATCGTTCCCTGAAAAAAAAGGACCAGGATCAACAGGGTAAAATTTGAAATCAGCCCAACCAAAATGGTCAACAACGCCGAAACCAGATACAACCGCAGCACGATAGTATGATATCCCAACCGATCAGCCAGCACCCCCGCAATAAACGGAAAGACGAACCCGCCCAGGCGGCTGACCCCTAACCAGGTGTTGGCGGTATCCAATGATACGTGCATTTCCTTGACCAACATTAATGGAATAACGGTAAATACTCCCAGTGACGCGCCGGACATAAGCATGAAAGCCAGCGTTATTCGTCTGATGGCCCGATGATGAACCATCAGCCGCCAGCGTCCTTTGACCGGCCGGATCCGGGCCTCAATATCGTCCACCAATCTCCAGAAAAGAGCCAACAAAGCTAAATTAATTAGGGCCAATATGGTTAATAAACCCCGCCAGGGTATGAATCCCAAGCCGATCGCGACGAAAAACGGCCCGATCAACAACGCCGTGGCCGGGGCGGTATCGTGAAACCCCAGCACCCGGCCCCACAATACGTTATTGTAATGCCTGGTCAGGCAGGCCACGGCGGAAGGGAGATAAGCTCCGCAGCCGACCCCCAAGATGAAGAATAACCCTAACAAACCAAAATAATTATGGACTGACCAGAGCATTAAATGAGCCAGCGAAATGAGTGAACCTGAGATCAGAATAGTCTTTTTGTGCCCCAAGGTAGCAGCGAAGTGCCCGGCCAGGATGATGGACAAGGCATAACCAACCGAGATAGAAGTAAAAAGAAGCCCGGAATAAGTGTGGATAAGATGAAATTCCGTTTCAACCACGGGAAACATCGGAGGAATGGCGGTCCGGGACAGAAAATTGAGCAGCCACAGTGACCAGAAGATCAGCAATGGAGCATAACGGAGCTTATCAGGTGCAAGATTAGGATTCATATTTGGTTTTTCCCATTCAGCCATCTAAAAAACGTCGCGTTGGAGTTTTGCCGAGACGCCGTATTCCGGTCAACCGGCAGAGAAAAAGCCGAGGCCCCGGCATATCAAATAATCATTCAGGATTCAACGCAATTCTCTTCTTGACTTTCCCGGCTTAATTACTTTAGGGTGAGAGCTGGTAACGAAACTTGAACCTTTCTTTGTTTTCTCAGCCAGCCGCCACCGGCCGCCGACTCTGTTTAGCCAACGGATTGATTCGGGGCCGCGGATATCGGTTCAACAACGAGGAACTATTATGAATGTGAGAGCGGAATTAACTAAGCCGGCGACTTGTCCCTTTTGTAGCCTGGCGGTCAGTCCTCCAAAGGAAACAAGCTCGGGCCGGAAGGTGGAAATGCCCTTTGGCGTCTGCAATTGCGGCGCGGTATACGTCGCCGACATCACGGGGCACAATATAGGCACGGCGAAGGTCGATGCGCTGCTTTTAGCCTGTAACATGGATTGGGATCTGGCCTGGGATTTGTTGCCTGATGACGACTATGTCGAAGACCGGGTGGAGCATTACGACCCGGTCCGTCATCTGGTGATACCGGGCGGGGTGTTTGAAGGCAGACGGATCTCCGGGGTGTTATATTTCATTCGGCTCCATGAAGACGTCCAGGAGGTAACCAGACCCGGGGTGGAAAAGCTGGCCGCGGAAGCAATCCCATATTCTCAGGAATCAACCGGTCTGATGACCGAGACTTTGCCTCCCAGACCGTTTTCTAAGTCTGATTTCGAGAAATATATGAGCGAAAACCAGCCGGACCAAATCGTGGCCATGGCCCTTCAAGATGACACCAAAACAATCGCGGCCTTGCAGCGAAAACTGTACGCGGTGGACGACTTGCCCCGGTTTCGGGCGGCGGAAATCCTGGGCCGGGCGGCGGCCGAGTTGGCTAACATTAAGCCCAAAACAGTCAGCAACCTCTTGCATCGACTGATCTACTCCTGCTCTGATTCCGCGGCCTCCAATTGGGGCGCGATGGAGGCTATCGGGGAGATCGTCAGCCGAAAGCCCACCTTGTTCGGCGGATATATAAACCAGGTGTTACCGTATCTAAATGATCGAGACTATACGGAGAGCGTCCTCCACGCCATTGTCAAACTGTCCCGAAACCGTCCGGACTACGTAAAAAGGGCCAAGATCTTCGTTGTGTCCCTGCTCGATGATCCCAAGCCGGTCATCAGAGGGTTGGCCGTATGTGCCCTGGGGAATATGAGAGCTAAGGAGTTTAAGGATGAGGTGGCCGGACTCCAGACCGATGAGGGCGATTTTTCACTATATGAAGATGGTGTCATGAAAACGAAAAGTGTGGCCCGGTTAGCCACCGAGGCTCTGGCCAAAATCAATCCGCCGGCTTAAGCCGTTGTTGCCCCGGAGCTAAGACAACCGGTGGCACAGGCTTACTTACCGGGCGGGGCGGCCGGGGTGGGCGTGCCCGGATTATTCATCTTGACCAGTTTGTTTTGCTGAGTGGAGAGTTCTTTTCTCACCTCCTCCAATTCTTGGCTCAGCACTTCCCTTTCGGCCCGGGCAGCCGTAGGAAGCCCCCCTATCCTCTCCTCCAATGCGTTTCGGCGGGCCAGCAGTTCTCCAATACGGGCCCTGATCTCTTGCCGTTCAGGATTGAACTCAACCCGGCGCACTGTGTCCGGGGCTGGAGGCTTCTGAACACCCGGATTTGGTTGGGATCCGCCCGGCAGACCGGGATTTGGTTGGAATTCGCCTGACATACCCGGATTTGGTTGGGGGCCGCCCGGCAGACCGGGATTTGGTTGGAATTCGCCTGACATACCCGGATTTGGTTGGGGGCCGCCCGGCAGACCGGACGGCTGGGTTCCCGTCTTCCGGTCACTTGTGGGAGGGGGCTCATCAGATTGAATTTCCTTCAGATCAACAGATTCTTCAGTCGGTGGTGTATCTGAAAAGTGAACCCGGCCCGATGGGTCTGTCCATTTATATATTCCGGCATCGGCAGCTTGGGGAAGAAAACCGGAAATCAAAAAAAACAAAGCGCCGGCTAAAATGAATGATGTTTTCATCATCTTTCTCCAACATATGGTCATCCGGGTTTGAAACCTCATAAGAAACATAAGGCAGAAAGAATAACAAGAAAAGGTAAGTTTGCTTAGTTTTCTCAGATGTTCCAATAAAAAGTCTGCGTCCTCCGAGTAATGTTTTGGATGAGGCCGGATTTCGACGTCAGACTATAATTGGAAAAAAGGCATCAAACACGGCCATTCAGCTCATTCCGGTGGAATTTTATGCAAAATTTCTCCTAGTGAGCCTAACATATATATGTAATACTTTTTTTCGTTGGCCGTGGCCTGGACCATTTCAAATCGAGTTGCCTGAAGTTCATAGGTCATATTACCAACTTGAGATAGACGGGGCAAGCAGCCCAGCCCTTCATCTTTGGTCTTGAAAATGGGGATAAAGTGCACATCATTTTCAGCGTCATGAATTCCAAACATGGTCTCGGCCTGTCCTTGTTTTCCGATAACTACCCAAATCCAGTCTGATGGGCTAATCTTTTCATTCATATAGTTTCTCCACCTGAGCTTAAACCGTTATTGGAGTCTTTATCCCTTCTCTTAGAAGAGACGTCAAAAGGCGGTTTCGGTTACCTTTTCCGCAATCTTGACACCATTATTACCTTTAACTACCCCTGGCGTTCCCAGGTACTTCAAAATACCTTCGACTGTAACTTTAACGGGATCGGTAGCAAACTGCCGAAGTTGGATAATGTCTCCTATCTTGAGGTCGAGGAGATCGCGGCCGGAGATTATGGTCTCCCCTAATTGAGCGGTAATATTGACTTCTGCCCTTTTTAATTGTTCGGTGAATCTTCTCACCCAGGCATGGTCTACCTCCATGTGATCACTCTGGAATCCGGCGTGGAGTTTGCTTCGAATCGGCTCTAACGCGGAATAGGGGATGCACAGAGTGAGATTCCCGGTGGTGGTGTCCATTTCTACGTCAAAAGCCGTAACCACCACAACGTCGGTCGGGGGCACAATCCCGACAAACTGGGGATTAACCTCGGCCCGGACAAACTTAAAATCGAGCGGAAAGACCGGCATCCAGGCCTTGGTCAAACATTCTATAGCGTTATCCACGACTTTCGATATAATTCGGTTTTCTATCTTAGTGAAGTCACGGCCCTCGACCTTAACCGTAGATTCTCCCTTACCTCCGAAAAAGGTATCGACCAACACAAAGACCAGTTTCGATTCTAGAATAAGCAGAGCGTTGCCTCTTAGGGGATCCATCCGGAGAACCTGAATACTTGTCGGAACGGGCAAAGATTTCAAGAATTCGCCGAATTTAATCATGTCCGTCGAAACTGTGCTGACGTCGATTACTTTTCGCAAAGCGGTGGACAATGTCCCCCGGAAAAGCCGGGCGAAACGGTCGTTGATGATTTCGAGGGTGGGCATCCGGCCTCGGATGATCCGATCCTGGCTGGTTAAATCATAGACCACCACCCCCGAGGTATCAACACCGTCGTCGGTCTCTGTTTCTATTTCCCCCCCGGTAACACCTCGAAGCAGGGCATCAACTTCTTCTTGGGATAGTATTTGGCTCATGCCGCTTCCTTTTTGATCCCAGGAAGGGACCAGTACGAATAACCGCCGGCGTCAACCTCTCTTTGGTCAGGTATTCGGAACAGCCCAAAATAGGTTGAACAACTAAGCGGTTGTCAAATAAATCATTTATCCGGGTGTTCGACCCCGTAGCGGCCGGGGAAACGATCAATCCTGAGTGCCGGAAGCCGGGTCAAAGGGCTTTTCGTCCCCCGGCGGTGGCGGCGGGAGCTCTGAGGTATAGGTGAATGTTACGGAACCGGGAATACCGTCAAGGACCTTTTGACCCGGTTTGGTAAACGCGGTCAACACAGTATAGAATCCTTCATAGGTTTTGCCGTCAACTGGAAAATTATAGGCCAACAAAGGGAAATCATTGAGTTGGTAACCTGCCGAAAGTTGCAACCCATTGACCAAGGGAAGGAAAGTGTCGAGTCGGTTGGGGTTGACCGGTATCAGACCCTGGGAAGTCAGGCAGAACCAACTGTTCCCGGGAATGACCAGGACGACGTAACAGTCAACTACTACGGCCTGGGTATCATTGGCCACGGAGACCAACACCGCCAGGCCGCTGCCTGGAGTGTAGACTTGCTTGTTGGATTTCATCGTAATAACCGGGCCGGCCGCTTTTTCGCCTGCCACGACGGACATTGCTCCGCCGAAAAAGACCATCAGCAAAACGGTCACCAACCTTATGATCAGCTTATTCATCACAATTACCTCCATTAAGATTCGATCTCAATGAGTGGCCAGGTAGGAGGTCCAGGCACGCCCGATTTAACCCAGGCCCGAGGCCGAGTTTTGAAAATGATAAATTGTAATGTTATCAGTTTGACGGGTTGTGGTCAAGAAAAACCGTTTCATCTTACGGGCAAACGCATGAACTGTTATTGCAGTCATGGGACTCAACCGGTTGCGGGTGGCCGGCGCTCGCCCACAGGCGTGAATAGTTATGATTATTCACTAATATATTAACCTGTTATTCCGCTGATAAAGAATCTATCCCAACCTCAGAAAAAACTTGACATACATAGAAAACCAAGTCACTCTATATAAAATTTAAACCTGGTGTCGCTCCGGCCACACCGAGGAGGGTATGAAGAACTGATTCGTCTATATTGACGCCGTACCCTGAAGCCTGGCATAACCTAAAATTTCATGGATGTGCCGGCTGGATAAAAATAATGTTTAAGACCGGAGCGGTCGATCTTCCTCTAAATAAATACAGTATCCCAACCGGATGAAACTTAAGTTGACCTTTCAACTCAGGTGAACATAGGAGAACGAGCGTGGATATTACCGAACCGGAGATTCAACGGAAAGAAATATTAGTCTTGTCGGATGATGACTTTAACTCGAGGCACGTTTGTCTGGTCACCGGCGCCGCCGGGGGTATCGGTCGAGCCGTAGCTATTGCCGCGGCCGTTAATAATCTGCTGGTCGTGGGATTGGATATTGACCAGGCTGAAGGCGAAAGGACTTGCGAGTTGGTTAGCCGTCTGGGTGGGCGCATGACTTTCATCAAAACAGACTTAACCAGCGATAACGACATTGAGCAGGCCGTCTTAGAGAGCGCTAAGCTGGGCTCCATAAAATATCTGGCCAACATCGCCGGAATCCAGCACGTCGCCCCGTTGGAAAATTTTCCCATGGAAAAGTATGATTTGATGCAAAAGATCATGCTCCGGGCCCCATTCTACCTGTCTAAGCTGACTATCCCCTATATGAAACAAAGCGAATCGGGCACCGGGGCGATCGGCAACATGTCCTCCGTCCACGGCCACATCTGCACGCTCAACAAATCGGTCTACAATATCACTAAATTCGGCTTACGCGCCCTGACCCAGTCCATTGCCGCTGAAGGTTCCGGCAAAATTCGTTCATTTTCGGTCAGCACCGGGTATGTCAAGACCGGCCTGGTTCTAAAACAGATCCCGGATCAAGCCGAGCAACGGGGCATGACTCCCGAGGAAGTGGTTCGAGAGGTGATGATGGGAAAATCCCGGAACAAAGAAATGATGACACCCATCGAGGTGGCCAATCTGTTCCTCTTCGGTTTTTCGCGCTTCGCTAAGTACCTGGTCGGCGGCGACTTACTATTTGACGGCGGTATGTTGTTAACTTATTAG
>JADFXY010000530.1:0-2861 GCA_015233355.1 Deltaproteobacteria bacterium
CCAGAGCTACGCCTGATGAGAATGGGAAGTTGATGACTTCAAAGAGGGCTTCTTCCTTCTTGACTATCTTCAACCACCGCTTGACACCGGCGTGATGGATTATTTCCCGGACATAAATGTTAGAGTCATGGAGAAAGATGTAGGTATTTTTGTGAGCATATTTCAGTGTACTTAGAAAATCGTACTTGACATCTTTGAAGGCGTGGTTCCCGTCGATAAAGCCTAGATCGATTTTGGGTAACTGTAAGGTTTCGTAGGATGGGAAGAATTCGTCATTGCGTTGTTTATAATGCGTAACGATATCCTCTACTCCAAACATTCGGAATAGTTCATAAGCCTCTTGCGGATCATCCCATTTCCCGCTTCCTCCAACCGTCTTGAACGGCCCGTTCTTGAGGAGGGAATAGGATGGATCAACAAAGGTGAGCCGCCCCGCCCCATTGTGTTTGATCCCCAAGGCCAGGCAAACCACACTGAATCCGTAGCCCGTCCGGCCACCAGAGTGTGTTTCGGCCTGAGATCACGGATGACCGTTGGCTGCACCTATAGCATTTACCAGTTACAGTTTCGTTTCGGAGCGGTATCAGTTGTGTATATTTTGAGGGTGGCGTTGTGAAAAAAGCCTGGGGATGTGGGTGATCAGCTGTCCGGCAGGTATAGGTGGTTTCATGGTCAATCTGATTGCCCGGGCTTCACTCCGGGCTGACCTGGTGCGCTCCTTCTGTGCATAACCGAACTTAGCCGTTTAAGAATATTTCATGCAGTTGACCGGGGTCAAATAAACTTGGTCCTTGACATTCAATGTGATCTGAGGTATCTTAGTAACATTAGATGAGACCCAAGCCAGCGTGCCCCCGGGACAGTTTCTTCTCCCCTGCGACCCTAAACAACACACACCATTTATCGTCGCCTATTCCAAAATGTTTCCGTGACCCTAACCAAGCATTCGAGGGTGGCACACTCGATCGTCTTTGGATAACTTGAACTCTGTTCCCCTCCTGGGGTATGACGGGGTGCGATTCCTTTCTTAACATTGAAAAGGCGTTGCATTTCCAATAATCCTGGGTGGTTGGAAAGATGATCAAAATACCGAGGCCGAGAAAGGAGTCGGTCCTTGCCATGGGCTTGATCGCGGCTGTCTTATCTTCTATGTTTTACTCTGACATCACACGTAGGCCGGCGATTACATTTCAGGCCGGTCTTCTCGTTGCCCTGTAGCCGCAAGCGTTTTTGTGTAACGCTACCCCCCTGCAGCCCAACTTATCTAACCTCTAACTAAGTTTCTGTAAGCTTTGTGCGGATTTTTTGCACGGGGTAAGGCAATAGCCTTTCGATGCGGTCAAGCGGCAGATGCTGGTTCAGGGATTATCAAGGATTCTAGACCTAATGACATTTGAAGAACTACAATTAGCTCCACCCATTCTCAAAGCGCTTGCCAGATGTGGACATCATAACCCTACGACGGTTCAGGGGCTGGCTATTCCCAAGGTTCTCGCCGGGCATGACGTCATTGCCTCGGCCCAGACCGGCACCGGAAAAACAGCAGCCTTTGTCCTGCCTGCGCTACAACGTTTGTGCGGTCGCCCCCGCGGCTTCAAGCCTGGGCTACGCGTTTTGGTGATGACCCCCACCCGGGAACTCGCTGACCAGATCACCCAGGTGGCGCGCGACTACGGGAAGTATCTCAAAGTAAACAGCGTCTCCATCGTCGGCGGCATGCCCTTTGGTGAACAATTCAGAGCCCTGTCTCAGATGCCGGACATGATCGTCGGAACACCCGGCCGGTTGATCGACCACATTATGCGCGGGAAAATCGACTTGTCCCAGGTCGAACTGCTCGTTTTAGACGAAGCCGACCGCATGCTCGAAATGGGTTTTATCGGGGACGTCAAATTTATGTCGGAGGCCACGCCGAAGGACTGTCAAACACTTTTGTTTGCCGCGACCATGGGCGATGCGACGGCCAAGCTGGCGCTGAAATACATGAAAAACCCCGAACGGGTTGAGGTTGCCCCGGGCAAAATCACCCACGATACGATCGAGCAACGGCTGCACCTGGCGGACAGCTTGCCACACAAAAAACTGCTTCTGAACCATTTTTGTGCAGATACAACCGTGACCAGGGCCATCATCTTTTCGGCAACGAAGCGCGGCGCTGACCAGTTGGCCAAAGTTCTCGACGCAAAAGGGTACCCGGCCGCAGCCCTTCACGCCGACATGACCCAATCCGCACGCAATCGAACCATCATGGAGATGAGAAGAGGTAAGATCAGGCTCCTGGTGGCTACGGATGTCGCGGCCCGCGGCCTGGATATCGATGGTATCAGCCATGTCATCAATTTCGACCTGCCCCGCTCTGCGGAGGATTACGTTAACCGCATCGGAAGGACCGGGCGGGCCGGCGCATCCGGAATTGCGATATCTTTTGCATCACAACCGGATTTCCCTTACCTGGACCGCATTGAACGCTACCTCGGGCATAACCTGGCCGAACAGGTCATCCCCGGCCTGGAGCCGGAGCAACCCGGACGCAGACAAATGATCAATGCCAGGGGCGATAAGCGGGCCGCGGCAACCGGATCGAGAAGGCCCGTTGCCGACAGCGGCAAACGTGTCGGACGAGGGGCTCCTCGCAAGGCATCTCACGATAAGACGGTGGCCGTGGAATATGTGAGCGGCAAGTCGGGACGTCCGGGACCGGGCCGGAGACGAAAATCAGAAGAAAAAAATACCCATGCCCCGGTAGGTAAGGTCGGAGTAGCGAATCTTTCCTTTAGTTACGAAGGAATGGCCGACAAGGCCAAACGTACCGGACCAGGGGCACCCCGCAAGGCATCTTTCGATAAGACGGTGGCTGTGGA
>JADFXY010000531.1:0-2860 GCA_015233355.1 Deltaproteobacteria bacterium
ATCATAAACCAGAAGCTGGTTGAGGCTATTCTAAACAAGTACGACCATCAGGTGACATTAGTGGCTAACGGACAAAAAGCGGTTGAGATCCTGGAAAGCGAGAAAGGACACCACAGTCATCATCCATCCCTTGACCGATGATCGGCGGATTTTAAGTATTGATAAGACTGGAGAAATCCTCAACGCCGCCAAAGATTTTCTCCTGGTCGTATCATACAATCCCGGTTATCAAAGTGTTATCAAAGACCTGAAACAATCCACCCGGCAACGGTTGATCCACATCCCGGTATGAGTCGACCAATCGCCCCATTCTTTGAAGAGGATTCATCAATTGTTTGGTGATCAGATAATTTCCAAACAAAATGAAAATCAGACAATAGATCAAGATAAATAACCAGACCATCCGCTGCCCTCGCATGAGCACCGCCTGGATGTCTTGCAGTTTAATACTACCCTGGCAGGCGCCGATCAGCCGGGTTCCGGCAAAGAGGGGGGCACTGACGAATAATCGGGTGTTCTGGTAATTCCAGTTGATGATCCAGGTGGCCGACGGGATGGTTTTGAACATCGGGGCTCGGAACTTAACCGCTGTTTCTAAGTCTTTCAAATTAAAATCAGCGTTTTTTTCCAAAGGCGCGGCCCGATTCAGCGGCCTCAAGTCCGGTCCGTAAATAACCAGGGGATCCAGGTTGGTATTGGTCAGGGCGTTTTGGATGAAAATTTGCACCTGGTTCGGGTCGACGCGGGCTGGTTGGCCCGGTCCGGTCATGATGAACAGGGATTGGTTGATGGTCGAAATGGTAGCAGAAATTTGGCCGGCCTTTTGGCGCAAAATATCATCCTCGGCCAGGCGGAGGATGATGACGTTGATGAAAAAAATGGCCGCCAACATGAGCAAAGTCATGCCTGCTACTACCTGAAACCGGAGGCTTAGGGAAGATTTTTTCATCGCCATAGGTTTTGCATCATCCTTGAGTAGGAAGTGATAATCAAATCGCCCCAAAATAAGTAGGCGATCGCCCCAATAGACAGGAACGGACCATAGGGTATGGCGTATTTGAAGTCACGTTTTTGGATCGCCATAACCGTCAGGCCAATGATCGAACCCAGCAAGGCGGAGACCAGAATGGTAACCACCACTCCTCGTGGTCCCACAAACGCCCCGATCATAGCCAGTAACTCCACGTCGCCGAATCCCATCCCCTCAATCCCGGAAATTCTTTTGTAAATCCAGCCAACCGCAAACAGGATCCCACCACCTAAGAGCACTCCCCAGAGCGAATCGATGAAGGTAATCCCAGGTAGCACCACAGCCGCCAACATTCCCAGGGGAATGCCCGGCACGGCGATGAAAAAAGGGATAGTTTGAGTATCTAAGTCCACAAAAGTAATGACGATTAAAGCCGCGCAAAAGGCAAAATAGATGAGCGCCGCCCAAACCGGAGTAAATCGGAGAAACGCGGCCAGGGCAAACAAACCGGAGATAAATTCGACTAAGGGATAGCGCCGGGAGATAGTCGCGCCGCAAGCCCGGCATCGGCCTTTCAACCACAAGAAACTTAATACCGGGATATTGTCATAAAACCTTATTGCGGTCTGGCAGGAAGGACAATGGGAACCAGGTCTGACAATGGATTCCCCTCTTGGAAGGCGGTAGATCAGAACATTCAAGAAGCTGCCGACCACCAACCCGAAAACAAGCGCCATAGTCCATAGAAGGTATTGTTCAATCACCCGATTCCCCTTTTAACGCATCATTATCAAGAGGTCAATCCTGCCTGAGACAAGCTTTCCGCCGGTTGGGCTGGATCATTCTATCAGGCTGTTATTCAGAAGAAAAAGAATATAACTTACTTTACGCTCGCCGATATACTTTTCCATGGTGTAGGACTGTTCCGTCCATCCGTAACTCTTGCCGCTGAACCCGATCACTTGCCCCTCTTGAAGGTTTTTGCCGCTAATACTGCGGTATCCAGCCAGGTGAACCATGACCCGGCCACCTGGGCATCTGACATAGATTCCTTCCGCCAGACGCTCTGAGCCGTATGCCTCTATGGTCCCGCTCCCGGTGACTTTGAGCTGCCTGATCTCGTGATCGAACAAGTCCTCCGCGTCCGGCCGGTTGGCCGTGCTTATTTGGTCGAGCATGTCCAGGCCCACATCACACACATCCACCGAAAACACCGGCCCCACCATTACCAGTAAGTTGACTAAGGTTAACATAACGATAAGCTTAACCAAACGGCCCTCCGTTGCTAAGGTGTAGTGCTGCGTCTTTTTGTTTATTTATAACAATCTCTTAATGTTGATAAACTGCTTAAGCCGGTTGTGAAGAATCGGTGGTTCTCAATCGGATATCCTTCAGTAGGTATGACACGTCCGGTTCAGTTATTCCTTCTTCGTGGTCTGATGTCACGGCCAACATCTGGGCCTCTACCTCCGCTCCGAACGTGATATTCTTCATCTGGGTTCTGGCTTGTTCCGATGTTCTTCCAGAGTAATGCACATCTCCGGAGGTGATATCAAATCTGTCTTTCTCAATGTTCCCTCCGACTAGGATGCCGGTGGTCGTTATTGTCTCTTCCTTGGTGCTCTCTAATTCCAGCCAGGTGATACGATCTCTTGCCCTTTTGGAGTCCAACGAAATACCGAATGGGTTACTGCGGGTCCTGACGCGAAGTTTTGCGCCGTCCCGGGCGATAAGTTTCAACAACTCTGTATAGTGCTTTTTGACCCTGGAATGCGACATTAGACTGATGACACGGTCGGAAGCATTTTTACCGCCGATCACTTCAGACAGGTCGTCTATAACTCCTCTAATATCTACGTCAAAAAGTAACCCAAGCTCTTCTCTTGAAGG
>JADFXY010000532.1:0-2854 GCA_015233355.1 Deltaproteobacteria bacterium
TGAAGTTGTTCGCCGCTCCCGGCCCGGCCACGGATTTGATCCGGCTGATTCTGGTGGATCAAAACAGCCTGGATTGGGCGGCTAAGGAAAACGGTTTAACCTGGCCCTGGCCCAGGGAAATGTATGCGGCCATGGCCGGCTATCTCAAGCATTGTGGGGCGAAAGCCGTGGCCCTGGACATTCTTTTCACCGAGCCGTCCAAGTACGGGGTGGAGGATGATCGAGTCTTGGCCGCGGCCCTGGCTGATTTCGGCCGGAGCGTCGCCGCGATATTTCTGGGATCGACTACCGGGGCTCACACTCGTTGGCCCACCTACGCTACGGCAGCGCCCCGCCTGGACCTGGCCGGATTGGACACCTGGCTCAGAAAGGCGAAATTCAGCCGGGGTGTCTTACCTCAGGCGGCTTTGCCCATTCCGGAAGTGATGGCCGGCGTGGCGGCCTTGGGAAATGTCAGTCTGGCCCCGGATGAGGACGGCATCTACCGCCGGACCAGGTTGTTTAGCCTGTTCGACGGCCGGGTCACGCCTGCCCTGGGGCTGGCCCCATATTTAGCGGCCCATCCCAAGAGCCGAGGCCGAATTGAGCCGGGACAGTTGGTAATCGATGACCTGGCCGCGCCCATTGATGAGCAGGGAGAGGTCTGGCTCAACTATCGCGGACCGGCCGGTACCCACCAGACTTTTAGTGCCGCGGCCGTTATCCAATCCGCCCTCCGGATCCGTGACGGGGCCAAACCGACCATTCCCCAGGCCGCGTTCAAAGATAAATACGTTTTCATCGGATTTTCCGCTCCGGGCCTGTTTGATTTACGCTCCTCGCCCACGGCCGGGGTGTACCCTGGGGTGGAAATCTACGCCACCATGCTGGATAATTTCCTGGCCGGTGATTTTATCCGCCGCCTGCCCGGTTACGTGACCATCATGCTGACCCTGATCTTAAGTTTGGGGGCCGGAGTGACCGTGGCTTATCGGCATACGCCGGGTCAATTTGTCGGCGCCGTAGCCGCGTTCGGGGCCATGCCCATCGCCCTGAGCCTGGGGTCATACCGGTTTGGCTTCTGGGCCCCCCTGGTGGTCTTGGAAGTGGCGGTGGCGCTGACCATGGCCCTGTCCTTGCTGGCCAATTATGCCTTGGAAGGACGCCAGAAGAGGTTCATCAAACGGGCCTTTAAGCAATACCTCAGCCCAGCCGTGGTGGAACAGCTCATCTCGCAGCCGGAGCGGCTGGAACTGGGTGGAGAGCGTCGGGAGTTGTCCATTTTTTTTTCCGACCTGCAGGGCTTCACGTCAATTTCCGAAGGGCTGGACCCGCGGGACTTGACCACCTTTCTTAACGAATATCTCTCGGCCATGACGGATATCATTCATGAAGAAGGGGGCGCCATAGACAAATATGAGGGGGACGCCATCATCGCTTTTTGGAACGCCCCATTGCTGATGTCCGACCATCCGGCCAGGGCCGTGGCCGCAGCTTTGCGCTGTCAATCCAGATTGGACGAGATGCGGCCCTATTTCAAGGCCAAGATCAATAAAGATCTATATATGCGGGTGGGGATGAATACCGGCCTGGTGGTGGTAGGAAATATGGGCTCGCGGACAAGATTTGACTACACCATGATTGGGGATGCGGTCAATTTAGCCGCCCGCCTGGAGGGGGTCAATAAACAATTCGGGACATACACCATGATTTCCCAATTTACCCAATCGCGGCTGGGGTCCGAATTTGGGATGCGGGAACTGGCCAGGGCAACTGTGGTCGGGCGGAAGGAACCTGTGATTATTTTTGAACCCATGTGGCCGGCGGAATATGAGGCTAAAAAGGAGATGTTGGATGTCTTTGCGGCTGGCTTGAGTAAATTTTACGCCGGTGATTTTGATCAAGCTCTGGCTCTGTTTGGATATATCGCGGAGGTCGACCCCCCCGCCGCAGCCTACCAAACGAAATGCCGGGCCCTGCAGGAGCATCCGCCGGCCCACTGGACCGGGGTGTGGGAGATGACGAGCAAGTAAACCGTTATCTTGGGCAGCATTAAACTACCCGCACAGGTGGAATAGGTTCAAAGAGACACGGCAGTGACCCGTTTCAGAAACGTCCTACCGGGATGGCGCTATAAAAAATATACTCGCGATTACATGCCGTCTTTGAAAGCAATTTATCCTGAATCTCCTCCTCCCGCCCCCTTTGAAAAGAGGGCAAGGAGGGAGTTCAACCTTGGGTGGCGTGTAAATTTATTGGGGGTTAAATCCTATCCTCAGACTTAGTCTTTCGGGACCACCGATAACATGTTGTGCACTTTCACAACGCCTTTAACTTTCGCGGTAATTTTCCCCGCATGTTTCTTTTGTCCCTTGGTATGAACCTTACCGGTGAGAGTAACCTCCCCCTTATCGGTATCGACCTGGATTGTTTTTAGTGTGCTGAGTTTGACATCCTTTGCCAATTCATACTTAACCTTCGTGGTGATAGTGGCGTCGTCGATCGCTACTCCTGCAGTTCGTTCGGCGAATGCGGTTAACACAGAGCCTAACATAAGGGCCATAGACAAAAACAAAACTACAGGGAAAAAGGCTTTCTTCATCTGACATCCTTTCTGGTGTGTTGGAGAACCGGTAACATGATTGTGATGGATAGTTTCAGTCGTTCGACATGAGACCGATCTAACTCGATCTCGCTTTTTATTATGAGCTTCATCTCGGCATCTTCGTGTTCGGCGCCGTACACCTCCTGTATCTTGCCGGATAACTACTCCGACACTTGGTAAATTCCACCTTCAATAGACAGTCCACGAGCTATCATGTCTGTTCCTTATACTTAGCAAATTCCATGCCCGGGGGATCGAGGACCGTTGCTA